>NZ_JBVVPW010000025.1:0-107808 GCF_055811385.1 Mesorhizobium sp. WSM4849 | reverse complement strand
GGAACGGCCGCAAATCAAGGCCTGACACATGACCGCACTCGATCACATGTCCAATGCTTCAGGTTCCTCCTTGCAAAGGCTGGCATCCACACAAGAACTTGACGCACACAACCTACTGCCCTACTGCCCTGCTGCCTTATTGCCTACTCCCCTACTTTCTTCGCAAAGGCAGTACGACACCATGACGTCAGACCCGGAATTTCCGGACGATTTTCGCGCCGATCTGGCCAATCTGTTCCTGTGGCGGCGAGACGTGAGGCGATTCAAGCCGACGCCGCTCCCCGAAGGCGCGCTGGAACGGCTGCTTGACATCTCCAGCATTGCGCCCTCGGTCGGGCTGAGCCAGCCCTGGCGTTTCGTCATGGTCGAGAGTGCGCAGTGCCGCGCCGCCGTCAGGACATGCTTCGAGCGCTGCAATGCGGAGGCGCTGGCATCGTTCGGCGGCGAACGCGCCGCGCTCTATGCGCGCCTGAAGCTCGCCGGCCTGAACGAGGCGCCCTGCCAATTCGCGGTTTTCGCCGACCGCGCGACAGAACAGGGACATGGGCTCGGCCGTTTAACCATGCCCGCAACCATCGAATATTCGGCGGTGATGGCGGTCCACACCTTTTGGCTGGCGGCGCGCGCGGAAGGAATTGGCATGGGCTGGGTCTCGATCCTCGACCCGGCCGAAATGGCGACGATCCTGGACGCGTCGCCGGAGTGGACGCTGATCGGTTACTTCTGCGTCGGCTACCCGAGCGAGAACCACAGCGTGCCGGAACTGGAACGGGAGGGCTGGGAAGTCCGGCGCGCTTCGATGGTGATAAGGCGGTAGTGCAACGGGGACGCTGCCATCTCCCCCCTTGCACGCTTGGCTATGTTTCGTGCCCGGAGCGATCTTCGATGCAAACGACAAGGCTGGTATTTCAAAGCTTCAGGTCGCCTCGCTGGTACAACTGGGAAAGCCGGATTCCAAGATGCTAGACAGCCAACGGAACACCGACTCAGTTGATTTCTACGCGACCTGCTCCCGACAGACCCAACGGGCAACAAGTCTTCCCCTGGATCAGGCCGCGTCCAATATGTCCTGGTCCGCCTCAAGAATTCCCGCTGGTAGGGACAGCGATTTCGCGATCCGATCTCGATAGCCCTTGTTGTATCTCAGACCGGATTCAATGTTCAGGATTTCCTCAGCGACTAGCCCGCACGCCACCGCCAGGTCCTCGACGGAATATCCAAGGTGCTCACGATAAGCACGGATAATGTGGGCCCCCTCCGACATAGCCGTCAAGACTGGCTCGGGAATGCGCGAATCTTTCATATACACCTCGAAGAGAGCAAAGGCGCCTGACAACTCGGGAGAGTTCCTCCCGACTGGCGCTCCTAGCAAGTGAAAAAATGGACATCAATTCTACCGGGTCGGTCTCGTCCATGGGCCACCTGACTGGCGCATATGGCGGTTCAACTGGTTCTGATCAAGTCCGAAGAACCTGCCTGCCTAGGATGGCTGGCTCCGACATGGCAAGGAACCTGTCACGACGGCCGAGGATTCTCAGCAAGCATCGAGTTCCTGCTCAAGAGCTTCGGCGATGATCAGCCGGCGGGGTCGCGCAGCGACTGGTACGGTACGGCAGCGTTGATCCATGCCAGCAACACTTCTTAGATGGGAGCATGAACGAACCCCGTTCGGCGAGCTATTGCGCGATTCACCATTCGTTCACTTTATTAGCGCACGTTCATAAGCGGACATGTTGGTGTAGCTCGTACGTGCCCAAAGCCCCGGCGCATCGACCCAGCGCCGGGGCTTTTTTGGTACCAGAAAGCACCGCTGAGAGGAGCATCGTCCAGCGGTGCAGGCCTTGGCTGCTCTGTGAACGATTCCGAAGCTGCTGCTTTTTTGCGGCGTAAAGAAATCCGGGCTTTTACGGCGCCCAAAAACTCGGGTGTCTGCGGCGGGGCGCGCCATTTGTGTGGTAACGCTGGAATTGCGGATTGCACCTAAAAACTTCCTGGGCCCAGGTCGTGCGGGGGAATCGACCGGAATAGTCGTAAGCTTCGCACTACGCCGTCCGGCCAGCATATCAACCGTACGTAGCGCCCGCGGGCAGGAGCATTGGTCAGGCTGAGCATCGTTAAGCGCTACGCCGACAGGCCGAGAACCGGTTGCCATAATACAGGTCCGTTCAGACGTCCCCTCCAGCGGATGCGCTTTAGGCTAGCGTGGGAAATCTCGAGAAAACCGGCGACGGCCTCCGTGTTACCGACCGGCTTCGGCTGTCCGATGCGCGACAACGGCCACGTTGCGAGACGCAGGATCCGTTCCATGCGCGTATCGGTCACTGTCACAATCCGAGTGAGATTGTTCGCCAAGCCGAATTCGATCATGCCGGCGAAGAGCTCGTAGGTTGCTTGCGCCAGTCCGCCAGACTTAGGCGCTGATGGAGGGAGATCGAGTGCGAAACGACTGCTCTCCCAAATGCGGGCACTCGCGGGCGCCGCAGTCTCACCCAGCAGCATCGGAAAGGTGTCGCGCAACATTGTCGGTCCGGTGGTCGGTAAAAGACGGACGCAACCGCAAATTCGCCAGTCGGATCCCTTGAGAAGCAGATAGACGGGGTTGAGGCTGTCAAATGCGTCTGTTTCCATCTCGCTTTCGGTCTGAACTTCCCAATCCAGCCTTTTCTTGAAGACCCGATGCCTGAGCCCGTGCATTTCGTTGAGCTCGTTTGGAAACTCGCCGTAGAGTTCAGGTGTTATCAGCTGCATCATCTGTCGCCTCCGTGCAGGATGTGTTCCCGCTATCGAAGAGCAAAGCCGACATTGATGCAGCCTGTAGACCTTTACAGCTTTCCAACAAAAGGAGGTCAGGATCTCCACTGACGGGAAGCAGTCAGCCGTGCTATGCCCTGGTTTATGGTTCGCACGCCAAGCTTTGCCTTGGCGTTTTCCAGATGGAAGGTCACGGTGCGTTTCGAGACGCCGAGGATCTGGCTGATATCCCAGGCGGACTTACCGCGCGCCGCCCATTTCAGGGATTCGAACTCCCGCGGGGTCAGCGTTATGCCATCCACCACGCAATCTTCGGCGAGCTGGCGCCGGGCATGTATATGAAAGTTGATTGCGACCAGCTGCAATGCTTTTTCGTAGCGAGTGAGTGACCGCAAGAGAGGCGGACGGGACTGGTCGGAAGCGAAGGTCAGCGCCGCAAACCGGCCGCGATGGTCATGCATGGACATGGTCAATCCGCCGCGAATGCCAAAGTGAGCTGCTTTTTCCAGGATTTCTTGCTGCGAGGCCGGCAGACACTGGCGGGGTCGATCCACGCCCCAATCAAAAGTATCCCAGCCTTGCAGCCCGCGCAGGATCACCGGATCATGGCTGTGGTAGCGCAGTTGCAGATAGTGCGATGTCCAGGATGAAGGATAATTTGAAATCAATCGCGGCGTCTGGCCGGAGACCGACGGGTAACTGAAATAGGCGAAGAGCGGAAAGTCGAAGCCGGCTGCGGCGGACGCCATCGCCTCATGGAGGTCGACCGCATCGATGCTTGCAGAGAGTTGCTCGACGAAGTTTTCGAATACGCGATACATCAGCCCTTTGCGCGACCTCCTCGAATGTTGCTCGATGCCAGGGGAAATCTGGGTCTAAACGACCCCGCATCGATGCGACGCGGACGATTTGGTCGCCATCATCGCCGGCATTACTTTGCTGCTTCCCGGTGAAGCGAACGCCGCGCACCTGGCCACTTACCAACCGGGGATGTTGAGACGTTATCGATGAGCCGCGTGTCGCCGAGCCAAGCCGCGACAAGCAAGCGTGCTGGTCGGTCAAGCCTTGCCAGCGGCTGCAGGTCTGTTTCGCCGCGAAGTTCCAGGTACTCGACCTCGCGATAGCCTGTCGCCAGAATTGTTGCACGCGCTTCATCAAGCATGGGCAGGACAGGAGAGCCACGCGCAAGCCGCTCAGCCGTGTCGAGCAAGACCGAAGCCAGCTTTGGGGCAATGGCGCGTTCTGCTGGCGAGAGCCGGCTATTGCGCGACGATAGTGCAAGACCATCGGTTTCGCGGACTGTCGGACATGCGACCACCGTGATCGGGATGTCAAGGTCTCGGACCAAGCGCCTGACAAGCTGAAGCTGCTGGAAATCCTTTTCGCCAAAGAAGGCGAAGTCAGCGCCGGTCTGCAGGAAGAGCTTGGCCACGACCGTCGCCACGCCATCGAAATGGCCGGGCCGGAAGGCGCCGCACAGGCCCTCGCTGAGAGTGGACACCGAAACGGCCGTGGCGAAGCCCGCTGGATACATCTCGTCTGCATCCGGTACATAGAGCAGATGTGCGCCTGTCGGCACGAGCTTGGCAGCATCTTCGTTTTCCGTCCGAGGATAGGCGGCAAGGTCGGCGGCACTGTTGAACTGCTTGGGATTGACGAACAGCGTCACGACTACCCGCTCGGCCTTCTGAAGCGCGGCCCCCACGAGGCTCAGATGGCCTTCATGCAAGGCTCCCATGGTCGGCACAACGGCGACACGGGCGCCTGAGCGACGCCATCCCGCGGCAACAGCGCGGAGTTCGGCAACGGTTCGAACGATCGGCACGCTCATGTGACGTCTCCGGCCTTCGTCTCGTTGGCGTAGAGATGTTCGGCCGCCGGAAAGCGCCGTTCCCTCACGTCGGCGGCATAAGCCGCAATCGCCGCATCGGCCTGGTTGCCTAGTTCGGCGTAGCGTTTGACGAATTTCGGCCGGAAAGAGCCGAAAAGCCCGAGCATATCATCGCTGACCAAAATCTGGCCGTCGCAGGCGGGCGAGGCGCCGATGCCGATTGTGGGGACGGCGATCTCCGCAGTGATGCGCCGTGCGAGCGGCTCGGGCACTTTCTCCAGCACCACCGAGAAAGCGCCGGCTTCCGTGACCGCACCGGCGTCGCGCCTGATGCGCTCGGCATCGTCTCCCCGCCCCTGGACGCGGTAGCCGCCGAGAGTATTGACCGCCTGCGGCGTCAAGCCGACATGGGCCATGACAGGCACGCCGCGCGCGGCGAGGAAGCGGATCGTCTCGGCCATGGTCTGGCCCCCCTCGAGCTTCACCGCTGCACAACCGGTCTCCGTCATCAGGCGCGCAGCGTTGCGGAAGGCCTGCTCGGGGCTTTCTTCATAGGAACCGAATGGCAGGTCTACGACCATCAATGCTCGCACCAGACCGCGGCGCACCGCCTGGCCGTGCATGATCATCATGTCGAGGGTGACGCTCAGCGTCGACGAGAGGCCGTGCAGGACCATGCCGACGCTGTCGCCGACGAGAACGATGTCGCAGTGTCGATCGGCCAAACTGGCGATCGGCGTGGTATATGCCGTCAGGCAGACGAGTGGAGTCTGGCCTTTCCGCATCCGAACATCCAACGGTGCAATTCCCTTTCGATCACCAGCTGCGCTCAACCCATCCCTCCTTCCCTTGCGTTACCCGCCGCGGGTGTCGCGTTTGGCACATTTTTGTGCAAGTGCGAAGAGCTAAAAATGGGGATGCAGCTGTGCGGTGTTGACGTGCGTACAGCCTCGCTTACATTAAATCGATTAAGGCTCCCGGGCTCGGGTCAACCACTTTCACGAACATGGACGATCAGGCAACAGGAACCAGGAAAGACAAAGCCGGCAAGGCGGACCAAGTCAAAGTGGACCTGATCGCCGTCGTCGTGGCCGTAAATGAAAGTGACCCCTGTCTCCTAACCATCGGCCAGGCTGACACCCTGCCGTCCGGACCTTTTGCGCTTGAGCACCGGTCGCCGCAATCCGGTTTGAGGGGGTGGGTCGAGCAGCAGACCGGCCAGCCCTTGGGATACATCGAGCAGCTTTACACCTTCGCCGATCGGGACCGAATCGGCGCCGAACGCCAGCAGCGCGTCATCTCCATCAGCTATCTCGCTTTGACTAGCAAAGAACAGGCAACGGGCTCATCCAAGTGCGGCTGGCAAAGCTGGTACGACTATTTTCCATGGGAGGACCACCGCTCCGGCACCCCGCCGGTGGTGCTGGATGTTGTGCGACCACGCTTGATCGGTTGGGCAGACGGAGCGAGCGACGCGGCCACGCGACGCGAACGCCGGCAGCGGGCGGCGATCGCCTTTGGCTTCGGCGACCGTTATTGGAATGAGGAGCTCGTGCTTCAGCGATATGAGTTACTTTATGAAGCAGGCCTGGTCCAAGAGGCCGGAAGAGGACGGGAGACGCCGCTTCCCCTGGTGCCGAGCAAATCCATGGTCGCTGATCATCGCCGTATCGTGGCAACGGGCATTGCGCGGCTACGCTCCAAGATCAAATACCGGCCCGTCGTCTTTGAGCTTATGCGACCGACCTTTACGCTACTGCAGCTGCAGCGAACCGTGGAGGCGCTCGCCGGCAGGCTCATCCACAAGCCGAACTTTCGCCGCCTGATCGAGCAACAGGAACTGGTCGAGGAGACCGGCGAGACCACTGCGGAGACCGGTGGTCGGCCGGCGAAGCTCTACCGCTTCCGCCACGCCGTTCTCGACGAAAGGGCCGTCGCCGGGACAAAATTGCCGCTGGCGCGGGGTTGACATCCCTTATACTCACGGCAAGTATATGCCGGTTATCTTCAGCTAGAGTATAAGGGGGGGCATCAATGAGCGCCGTGCTGCCTACGGCCGCGTTCCTCTACGAGCGCGTCCGGCGCGTGATCCCGCCGATTGAATGGCCGTCTTTCGTGGACGATATCGAAGCCATCCTTGCGCTCAAGCGCGAGCGCAATGCCATCATCCTGGCGCACAACTATCAGACGCCCGAGATCTACCATTGCGTCGCAGACATTGTCGGCGACAGCCTGGCGCTGGCCCGCAAGGCTGTGACAGTCGAGGCGCAAGTCATCGTCCTTGCCGGCGTGCATTTCATGGCCGAGACGGCCAAGCTGCTTAATCCGAACAAGACCGTGCTTATCCCCGACCTCGGCGCTGGTTGCTCGCTGGCCGATTCGATCACGGCACAAGACGTGCGGCTGATGCGACAGAGTTATCCCGGCGTGCCCATCGTCACCTATGTCAACACCTCCGCCGCTGTGAAAGCCGAGTCCGACATCTGCTGCACCTCGGGCAACGCAAAGGCGGTGGTGGAATCGCTCGGCGCGCCGCGTGTGATCATGCTGCCCGACGAATATCTCGCCAAGAACGTCGCCGCCGAGACGAAGGTCGGGATCATCGCCTGGAAGGGTCGTTGCGAGGTGCATGAGCGCTTCACCCCGGCCGATATTCGCGAACTGCGCGCCGCACATCCGGGTGTCATCGTGCTGGCCCATCCCGAATGCCCCCCGGACGTTGTCACAGAGGCGGATTTTTCGGGTTCCACCGCGGCCATGTCGGATTATGTCGAGCGGGAAAAACCACCCCGCGTAGTGTTGATGACGGAATGTTCGATGAGCGACAATGTCGCGATCGCGCATCCCGACGTCGAGTTCGTCCGCCCCTGCAATCTCTGTCCGCACATGAAGCGCATCACGCTGGCTAACATTCGCGTCGCACTCGAGGAGAACCGGCATGAGGTTCGGATCGATCCCGGGATTGCAGGGCGCGCGCGCCGCTCGGTCGAGCGTATGCTTTCCATATGAGCCTCGACGTTCATGACATCGGCGGGGCGCCGGTCATCATCGGCGCCGGTGTGGCAGGCCTGATGACGGCGCTTCATCTGGCGCCGGAACCGGTTGTGCTTCTGTCCAATGCGGGGCTGGGAACCGGAGCCTGCAGCGAGCTCGCCCAAGGCGGTCTTGCGGCAAGCGTCGGCGGCGAGGACAGTCCCGAACTTCATCTTTGTGACACCGTCGCGGCCGGCGACGGTCTCTGCGACGTGACGACGGTGCGGCGAACGGTCCGAGCTGCACCTGAAGCGATCAGGACTCTAGAGCGCTTCGGTGTCGCATTCGACCGACGCGCTGACGGCGCGTTGCGGCTCGGGCTTGAGGCGGCGCACTCGCAGCGGCGGATCGTGCATGCGGCGGGCGATGCCACCGGTCGCGAGCTGGTCCGCGCGCTGATCGCCGCGGCACGGCGCACAACCTCCATCACTATCCTGGAAAACGTGGAGGCCCGCCGGCTTGTCGTGGAAGACGGGGCGATTATCGCCGTGGTCGCGGCCGGGTGCACGGGCGCAATCGCCTTGCCAACGCGCCGCGCGGTCCTGGCGACCGGCGGCATCGGCGGCTTGTTTAGCGATACGACAAACCCGCCTGGCTCATGTGGGCAGGGGCTCGCGCTCGCCGCCTGTGCCGGGGCGGAGTTCGCCGACCTGGAATTCGTGCAGTTCCACCCGACCGCCCTCGAGGGTCCGCGGCGGCCGATGCCGCTGGTGAGCGAAGCGGTGCGCGGCGAGGGTGCTGTGCTCATCGACGAGCAAGGAGAGCGTTTCCTCGCTGAAACCCCCGGGGGCGAGCTTGCGCCTCGCGACGTGGTTGCGCGCGCAGTTTGGCACCAGCTTGCTGTCGGACGCCGTGTGTTCCTGGATGCAAGGCAATGTCTCGGCCTCAGATTTGACAAGCGCTTTCCGGCGATCGCCGATTTGTGCCGCCAGGCCGGCATCGATCCCGCGACCGACCCGATCCCGGTGCGCCCGGCGGCACATTATCACATGGGCGGTGTTGCTGTAGACGCTGCCGGCCGCAGCTCCATCGAGGGATTGTGGGCATGTGGCGAGGTCGCATGCACCGGACTGCACGGCGCGAACCGACTCGCCAGCAACTCGCTTATCGAAGCGGCGGTCACAGCGAGCTGGGTTGCTGAAAGCGTCGCCGACGTATCACACACCCGGCGTCCGCGCGTGTGTTCCGCGTTCGTGCCTCGACGGCCAGACGCCTCCGGCATCCGCCCAATCGTCTCGGCCGCGCTCGGCATCATCCGCGATAGCGAGACGCTACGCGACGGGGTGGCGACCCTGTTGCCGATCGCAGCTCACGACAGCGCTGCCTCCGGCCCCGCCTTGGTCGCGCTGATGATCGCCATTGCGGCCCTGCGGCGCGAAGAGAGCCGCGGCTCGCACTGTCGTTCCGATTTCCCCGGACGCGATGCAGATGCGCGCCAGTCACGGCTGACACTGCGCAGCGCAATACAGACCGCCGTCGCACTCAGCTGGCGGGCGCCGATACGGAGCACCCTGACATGAATTCGTTCTCACCCCTTCCCTCAACCCTGATCGAGCCGATCGTGCGCGGTGCTCTTCTCGAAGACCTGGGCAGATGCGGTGATCTGACCAGCGACGCCGTGATCCCGCGTGATCGCACGGCCACCTTGGTGCTCAAGTCGCGACAGATGGGCATCGTTGCCGGTCTCGATCTGGCCGCCTTCGCCTTCATGCTCGTCGAGCCTGCGATCGACATGCACATCTGGCGAGCTGACGGCAGCGATGTCGCGGCGGGCGAGACTATCGCCAAGTTGTGCGGACCGGCGCGAGGCCTGCTCACGGCCGAGCGCACGGCGCTCAATTTTCTGTGCCGCCTGAGCGGCATCGCCACTGCCACAGCGACGATGGTCGAGGCCGTGCGTGGCCACAAGGCGAAGATCGTGTGCACGCGAAAGACGACGCCCGGCCTGCGCGCGCTGGAGAAATATGCGGTACGCGTCGGCGGCGGCGCCAATCACCGCTTCGGGCTCGACGACGCCGTGCTGATCAAGGACAACCACATCGCGATCGCCGGCGACATTCGCACGGCAATAGAGCGGGCGCGCGCCACCGCAGGCCACATGGTGAAGATCGAGGTCGAGGTCGAGACCCTTGAGCAGCTCGATACAGCGCTCACGCTGGGAGTCGACGCAGTGCTGCTCGACAATATGTCGGTTGAGGACCTTGCCCGCGCCGTGGCAATCGTCGGTGGCCGCGCCATCACCGAGGCTTCCGGTCGGGTGACCCCGAAAACGGCTCCGTCGATTGCTGCGACGGGGGTCGACCTCATCTCAGTCGGATGGCTGACACACAGCGCGCCTATCCTCGACATCGGCCTGGATATGCCGGCGCATCGGCGCGCGCTTGAACTGATGGAGATGGAATGAAAAGCATTCCCCCCTCCGCTGGAGCGCGCCGACGCAGGAGCTGCTCCATGCGAGCCTGCATCTTTGTGCGGCGCACCCTTCAACTGGTTCAGGCTCATCGGGCTGATCGACGATCGTAGCGAACCCGAGGAGGGTCGACAGACTCCTGCACGTGCTGTCGGACCAGCGACAAAGCTTTTGACGACGACGATTGGAACGAACTCGGAGTGCGACGTGAAGCAAGCCATGCAATCGATCGAGGGGGCACTGTCCCGATGGAACCGCAAAGAGGCCGAGGCTATCCACGGGATGCCGTTCAATGACCTGCTCTTCCTGGCTCAGACAATCCACCGCCAGAACTTCGATCGCAACCGGGTGCAGCTGTCGCGTCTGCTCAGCATCAAGACCGGCGGATGCCCGGAGGATTGCGGCTATTGCAGCCAGTCTACGCATAACAAAACCGGCCTGAAGGCATCCAAGCTGATGGAGGTGGAGCGTGTCATTGCCGAAGCGATCAAGGCGCGGGACGCCGGCGCCACCCGCTATTGCATGGGCGCCGCATGGCGCAGTCCGAAGGAACGCGACATGGAGGCCGTGGTCGCCATGATCGAGGGCGTGAAGGCGCTCGGCATGGAGACCTGCATGACGCTCGGAATGCTGGACCTCAGTCAGGCGCAGCGCCTGAAGGCGGCCGGTCTCGACTACTACAACCACAACATCGACACGTCCGAGCGCTATTACGGCGAGGTTGTTTCAACCAGGACCTTTGCCGACCGGCTGGAAACACTTGGGCACGTGCGCGAGGTCGGCATGAAGGTCTGCTGCGGCGGCATTGTCGGGATGGGAGAGGAAAAGGCCGATCGCATCCACATGCTGATAACACTCGCGAACCTGCCCGAGCCGCCGGAAAGCGTGCCGATCAACATGCTGATCCCCATCGAAGGCACGCCGCTTGCCGAGGCCGAACCCATCGATCCGATCGATTTCATCCGCACCATTGCGCTCGCCCGCATCATGATGCCGAGATCCTATGTACGGCTCTCCGCCGGCAGGACGGCGATGAGCGACGAGACCCAGGCGCTGTGCTTCTTTGCCGGCGCCAATTCCATCTTTGTCGGCGACATGCTGCTGACTGCGGACAATCCCGGCGAGGACAAGGATAATCGTCTATTTAGGCGTCTCGGCATTGAGCCGATGCCACGCGAGGCAAGATGAACGAGCCGCCGCTTGCCCGCTATGAAGCAACCTTGCAGGGTCTGGCACGCAAGGGCCGGCTGCGGACGCTGGCGCCGCGCGCCGGGCTCGACTTCTCGTCCAACGATTATCTCGGGCTTGCTGCGTCGAAGAGACTTGGCGATGCAGTCGGGGCGGCAATCGAGGGGGGCACCCCGGTCGGCGCTACCGGATCGCGGCTCCTGCGCGGCAACGCGCCGGAGCATGAGGCGTTGGAGGCAGATGCGGCGGCGTTCTTCGGGGCCGAACGGGCGCTGTTCTTCGGCAGCGGCTACATCGCCAACTTCGCCCTGCTGAGCGCCCTGCCGCAGAAGGGCGACCTGCTGATCCTCGACGAACTCGCGCATGCCAGCATGCATGAAGGGGCGCGGGCTGGACGCGCCGAGTTCAGGCCGGCCACGCATAACGACATAGATGCTTTTGAGGACGCGATCAGGCGCTGGCGCGCCGAAGGTGGCATGGGGCATATCTGGATCGGAGTCGAAGGCCTGTACAGCATGGATGGCGACTGCGCGCCGATGGAGAGCCTGGTCGCGCTTGCCGATCGGTACGAGGCATTCATAGTGGTCGACGAGGCGCATGCCACCGGCGTCTGGGGACCGGACGGCCGGGGGCTGGCCGCCGCTTTCGAGGGCCGCGACAACATTGTCGCTCTCCACACATGCGGCAAGGCGCTCGGCGCATCCGGCGCACTCGTCACTGGGCCGGGAGTGCTGTGCGACTATATTGTCAACCGCTGCCGGCCCTTTATCTACGCCACCGCGCCATCGCCGCTAATGGCGGTGGCGGCGCGCGAAGCGCTCGCAATCCTGGTCGACGAGCCGATGCGCCGCGTTCAGCTGCATGAGTACATTGCCTTCGCGGGCCGCCAACTGGCCGAGCGCTGTGGCGTGGCGCGCAGCGGCTCGCAGATCCAGCCGCTTGTCATTGGCGACGTCAGCCGCACCATGGTGATGGCGGCGGCACTGCAGGCCCGCGGCTTCGACATACGCGGCATTCGCCCGCCGACCGTGCCGGAGGGCACGTCGCGGCTGCGCATTTCGCTGACGCTGAATGTCGGCAAGCCTGACATTTCGGCCATGGTCGAGACGCTCGTCGAGGTGTTGGGCACGGCATGACCACGCGTATCGTCGTCACCGGAACAGACACCGGAATAGGGAAGACCGTGTTTTCGGCTGGGCTCGCCGGGCTGCTCGACGGCTTTTACTGGAAGCCGGTGCAATCGGGTCTCGATGAGGAGACCGATAGTGAGGCGGTTGAACGGCTCGCCGGCCTGCCGTCAGGGCGCGTGCTGCCGGAAGCTCACCGGTTGAAGAGCCCGCTGTCGCCGCATCGTTCAGCCGAAATTGACGGGGTCTTGATTGAGGCTGCCGATCTTGCATTTCCGGTCCTGCCGACACCGCTCGTCATCGAAGGCGCTGGCGGACTGATGGTGCCGATCAACCGACACACAAGATTTATTGACATCTTCGCTGAATGGCGGCTGCCGGTCGTTCTGTGCGCCCGCACCGAGCTCGGCACGATCAACCACACTCTGCTGTCGATCGAAGCCCTGCGGGCTCGCTCCATCCCGCTGATCGGCATCGCCTTCATCGGCGAAGAGGTAGCCGATACGCAAAGGACAATCACCGAATTCGGCGCGGTGCGTCAGCTCGGCAGGCTGCCACACCTCGTTCCGTTGACGCGCGAAACTCTGCGGAAGGCGATGTTTGCGGGCTTCGACCTCGCCAAGATTGCCGGAGGCGAATGATGTCGCGGTCGCCGGTCTGGCATCCATTCACCCAGCACGCGATCGAGCCGGCCATGCCGTCCGTTGTCCGCACGGAAGGGGCGTGGCTAGAGACGAATGACGGAAGGCATATCCTCGATGCAATCTCCTCCTGGTGGGTGGTCACCCACGGGCACCGCCATCCACGGATCATGGAAGCAATCCGGAATGCGACTGAGATGCTTGACCAGGTGATCTTCGCCGGTCTCACCCATCAGCCGGCAGAGCAATTGGCCTCGGCGCTGATCGAAATAATGCCGGCAGGCCTCGACTGGGTCTTCTATTCCGACAGCGGATCCACGTCCGTCGAAGTCGCGCTGAAGATGGCGCTCGGCTATTACCGCAACATCGGCGCGCCGCGTTCGCGCATCGTCGTCATGGAACACAGCTATCATGGCGACACGATCGGCACGATGAGCGTCGGAGCCCGCGGCGTGTTCAACGCCGCCTACGAACCCCTGCTGTTCGAGGTCGACACCATTCCGTTTCCGGCCGCAGGGCGCGAGCAGGAAACGCTGGATATATTCGAGGCTTTCTCCCGCGACCGCCGCGCCGCCGCGCTGATCGTCGAGCCGCTCGTGCTTGGGGCCGGCGGCATGCTGATGTATCCGGCCTGGGTTCTGGCCGAACTGAAGAAGATCGCCGAGGCATACGGCACAATGCTGATCGCCGACGAGGTGATGACCGGCTGGGGGCGCACCGGAACCATGTTCGCCTGCGACCAGGCATCGATTTCTCCTGATATCCTGTGCACCTCGAAGGGCTTGACTGGCGGCGCAATCCCGCTGGCGGCCACGCTTGCCACCGACACCATCTTCCGGGCCCACTATTGCGAGGACCGGAAGAAGACCTTTTTCCACTCGAGTTCCTATACCGCCAATCCGATTGCCTGCGCGGCAGCATTTGCCAATATCGAGATCTGGCGTGACGAGCCGGTCGCCGAGCGGATCGCGGCCCTGAGCGCGATGCAGTCCGCCGGGCTTCGACGCTTTCGCAACAATACCAACTTCACAGATTGCCGGGCTACCGGCACGATCGCAGCTCTCGATCTGCGCGCCGGCTCGGCCGGCTATCTGGCCGAGATCGGACCAAAGCTGCGCGCTTTCTTCCTCGATCGCGGCCTGCTCGTGCGCCCGCTCGGTAATGTGCTCTATCTCCTTCCGCCCTATTGCATCACCGGCGAGGAGCTAGACGGGCTCTATGACGCCATCGAGGAGGCCGGCGAACGCTTCGGTTCGCGGTCATGAACCAGTCGTCGCGCATACTCGGCTTCGGTCATCATGCGCCGGCGCGTAAGGTTGGGAACCCGGAGATCGAAAACCGCCTCGGGCTCGAACCCGGCTGGATCGAGCGACGCACGGGAATCCGTTCGCGCTTCTGGGCAACGGGCGAAGACACGCTATCGGGCCTTGCCGCGCGTGCCGGCGACATGGCGCTGGCGAATGCCGGTGTCGACCGTGGCGATATCGGCCTGCTGTTGCTCGCCACCTCGACGCCCGATCACCTTCTGCCGCCGAGCGCACCGCTGGTGGCACACCGGCTGGGACTCGACCGCGCCGGCGCAGTTGACCTCACAGGCGCCTGCGCCGGCTTCATCTATGCCCTGATGTTTGCGGACGGATTCACCCGCCTGCATGGCAAAGCGAGCCTGGTCATTGCCGCCAACATCCTCAGCCGCCGCATCAATCCAGCCGAGCGCGCAAGCGCGGTGCTGTTTGCCGATGCCGCCGGCGCCGTGGTGGTTGCCCCTTGCGAAGAGCCGGATCGAGGCATCCTCGGCGCCGCGCTGGCCTCGGATGGCTCGCGCTATGGACTGATCCAGATTCCCGCCGGAGGAAGCAACACACCATTCCACGGCGGCCTGGACCTCGAGCAGACCTGGATGACGATCGCCGACGGCCGCGAAGTGTTCGCCAAGGCCGTGGAGATGATGTCTCGCTGCTCTCAGGATGCCCTCTCTGCTGCCCGAATGGGATCGCAAGACATCGACCGGTTCGTGCCACACCAGGCCAATGCCCGGATTTTCGATGCGGTCGGTAGGGTTCTCGGAATAGCCGATGAAGCAATCGCCAAGACGATTGCCGAGTACGGCAACTCTTCCGCCGCGACCATCCCGCTCTCGCTCTCGCTTTCGCATCGGGCGCAGCCGTTTCGGCCCGGCGAAAAGATTCTTCTTGCGGCGGCGGGTGCCGGTCTCAGCGGAGGCGCCCTCGTCGTTGGAATTTAGCCGCACGCCGGTCATGCACAGGAGTGGTCACGGATGACACGAGCAAACGGGCCCCGAAAAAGTGATCGCCGGCAAGCTGCATGGGTGCTGGTTCGGTGACGCGAGAGCGAAAACCCTGCAGACGATTTTCTCGAGCAGGACGATCGGCAAGGCTACTTTGCCGGCGAGGAGTGGTTGGCGCCAGTCTAGGAGAGCGGAGGTATCCAACTCCTCATTGCGATGAAGTCATCCTAATCGATATGTCCGCCCTTCTGATCCATTGGTCAACATCGTAACGGCAGTAGTGGCAGCCGTGAATTGAATAACCGGCCCCTCGAAGGCATCAACCGTCATGCAGTCCGAAAAAAATGCTCATCTGCCTGTCTCAACAACGCTGGCTCCATTTCGGAACCCGGTGTTTCGCTCGATCTGGACGGCCACACAAATATCCAGCCTCGGGTGGCTCGTGCAAACGGTGGCCATCAGTTGGCTGATGGCCACGATTTCCGCTTCGGATCTGATGGTTGCACTCGTGCAGGCCGCATCCACGTTGCCGGTATTCTTCCTCTCAATTCTTGCCGGAGCCATCGCCGACAACTTCAGCCGCCGATGGGTGATGTTTGTGGGGCACTGCCTGATAGCATTGGCATCAACTACGCTGATGATTTCGGTGGGCCTGGGATTTGTCGATCCCTGGCTCCTACTTGGATTGGGCTTTCTGGCTGGCTGCGGCTTCGCTCTGAATGATCCGGCCTGGCATGCCTCGGTCGGCGATATCCTGGACAAGCGCGACATTCCGGCCGCAGTGACGCTGATGTCTGTCGGATACAACATCATACGCAGCATAGGACCCGCTTTGGGTGGGACGATGCTGGCCTTCTTTGGGCCGCTCGCCGCTTTCGCCCTGGCCGCGCTGAGCGATCTGGTCCCTCTCGGCGCGATATGGCGCACCAAATGGAAGGTTCGCACTTCGCCTCTCCCTCGTGAGCGAATGACGATGGCAATTCATGACGGAGTGCGCTTCACGGTATTGTCCCTGGAGATCAGGGCAGCGATTGCCCGTGCGACCTTTTTTGGGCTAGCAAGCATCTCCATCCTTGCGCTACTCCCACTAGTCGTCCGGGATCAGCTGAAAAGCGGCCCAATCGTCTACGGCATCTTGCTGGCCGGCTTCGGCATGGGTGCTTTCGTCGCGGGCATGAGCAATAGCTTTCTAAGGCGGATCACGTCTCAAAACAGGCTGGTATCGTTCGCCTCTGTTGCTTGTGCAGCATGTTGCCTTTCCCTTGCACTCACATCATCGGTCGCCGTGGCGGCCATTTCGCTGGCACTTGGTGGCGCGGGTTGGCTTATCACCTGGACGGGCATCGACGTGTCGGTGCAGCTGGCAAGCCCAAGGTGGGTCGTCGGCCGCACACTGTCGATATATTACGCCCTGAGCGCAGGGGGTATGGCGGCCGGCAGCTGGATCTGGGGTACTGTCGCACAGGACTACTCCTTAGCCTGGGCTCTGGAGGGCGCCGCAGGGGCTCTGTTGCTGGTTGCAGCTGCGGGAGTACTGTTGCCGGTCCGTCCATGGGAAGAAACGGATCAGGAAAGTTCGGATTTTCACCCGCCGGAGCTGGCACTCGAGTTGAAGCCCAGGAGTGGCCCCATAGTCGTCAAGGTCGAGTATCTTATAGCCGAAGAGAATATCGAGACCTTTCTGGGCTACATGCGCGCAAGGCGCCATGTTCAGAGCCGTGCCGGTGCGCGAAACTGGACACTCCAGCGAAATCTTCAAACGCCTTCGATTTGGACAGAGACATTCCGCACGCCAACCTGGATGGACTTTCTTCGCCTGAATCATCGGCTCACGGCAGCGGACAAGGAAGTCGGCCAGCTTCTCCTGGCGCTGCATGATGGAGAGCGTCCTCCGCACACAGTGCTTTCGATCGAACGAACGACTGAGGCAGCTCGTACCCGTGCCTCAACAATCTTTTCTCGTCCTCCCAGGTGACGTGATCACGAAAGCGATCGCATTCTGCCGCGCCGGTCGATTTCAAGCAGCGCGAAGGCCGCATCGCCAGTACGCGGAGCCTATGCGTCCGGCGCTCTCTCGCGAATACCCATGCCGCCGCGGGGCTCGAGGCCGGGGGCAGGAACGGTCCGTTCTGGGCCATCTTCGATGCGGCGCGCGACGGCAAGAAGGAGGGCATGGGCTTCGAGCGCTGGTGGTCGCGCCTGCGCACAAGCCGATCAGCATCACGTTCGACGTGCGCTTCAGCAGCGCTGTGCGGCTCAGAGACTGGCAGAAGAGTATCTGACTCGCTACCGGCTGGCGTTGGGCCAGCCGGAACCAGGCCTGTTCGAAGACGGCGCTGGCGCTCGACCTTTCGGCGCCGGACATGGAGTGAGGGTGGGCGAAACGGAGAACCAGTCGCCTTGACGCCCTTGCAGGACGCCATCTTAACCGCGAACGGCAAGCTTTCAGGGATCATTGCTGCGCCGTTGGGCGGCTTGCCGTTCCCGATGTTCGAACGCGTCGGTGAAGCTATCGAGTTCTTGGGGGGTCATCCCAAGCGCCCGCCCCTCCTCCCGCCATGACGCGACCGCCTTTTCGACTTCTGCGAGTATCGTCTTCGCTCGATCACTCCTGATCCGGAAATAAGCGATTACCGACATCAGTGCGTCGACAGTCGCTTCGGGCCCAGTTTCCTCGGATATCCAGGTTTTCAGCTCTCGCACGCGCTCAGGGAACGGGTTGATGTCGAATGCAGGCGCCAGGCGCCATTGCCCGCGATGCACATGGAGAAAGCCGTGATTGTGGAGGTGGTCATCGACATTGGTGATAAGGATCGAGAACGCGATGCGCCGCCAAAGCTCTTCGATGTTGGCCGCTGGCTGGCTGCCGTGCTGACGAAGCACATCCACAAGTTCAGTATAGCTATGCTCGCCAACGTCCCCTGACTCTGCGCCGATCATCGTGGCGGCCGAGATATACATGAGTCGATTGCCGTTCGGAGTCCTATCGAAACGCCGTATGAGCGCGACAGGGGCGCCGTCGCTGTCGAGCAGACGTGTCTCAGCAGCATCCACGCCGGCTTTTCTGGCCAACTTCATAGCGAGCACTTCGCCTTTTGTGACAGATCGATCGTCGGCAACGCTCGGAAACTTACCGATAGCGAGGCGTCCGTCATCGTCGACGACAGAGCATTTCGGACGAAGGCCCCCAAGGGACGTGCCACGTCCACGCAAATAGGCGAGATCCGTTGCCGTCTCGGTGTTTGTCTCGACGGCGTGCGTGGCCGCGAGGAGTCGACCGATTTCAATGAGCGGCGGCGTGGTGCGTCGACCCTCCTCGGTCGTTCTTTGGTAACGCCCTTCTTCGTCCTTCAACCGGAGCGCACCAATGCGGCTCATGTCGTCCACTGCCAAGAGGTAATCCATCGCGTTCAGAGGCCGCGTTTCGGCGACATTTCCCGCCCGGCGCGCCTCTTGGCGACGCTTGGCGTGGTCGCGCTGGATGACACGCCGGCCCCATCCGTCCGGCTCCGTGTCGGCGATCGCGTTGTGGAACACGGATCCGTCGCCGGTCCTTCGATGGAATTGAGGGCCAGTAACGAGTGGCAGACCGGGTTCGATCGAGAAGCCTTCCGCTGCTCTCAGCCAACCTGCATCATATTCAAAGGCAGCGCTCTCGCGCGCACCCTGCTGATCATAGCGCAACGTACCCAGTAGCATCGCTTCTTCGCCAATGTGAACAGCAATAGAACGTCTCATATTGCACCCGGTGGCTTCCGCACCCTTACCCTCTTGGGCAAACGTTCAGCGTCGAGGAGCAGGCCTTGCTCATCGCGATGCGCGTCGATGATCTGCGCCAAAGCCTCATCAAAGCCCAAAACGAAAAAGGTCATGGCGTAGGCCCCCATAGCGACGGTCGGGTCTCCTTTTTCGATCTTCAGATAGGTGCTCTTTGCGACACCCAGTCGTTCCGCCATCATCATCACGGTCAGGCTGCGCTTCTTACGGGCGAGCGCAATGTCGGCGCCGAGCTTGCCAAGCGCCCTCTTGACTCTGGGAGGCAATGTATCTGTCACTGTTGAGCGCATGTTTGTCTCATATAAACGACCTTAACTCTTTCTAGGGCGTTTATATAAGACCTAAACCGTGATCTGTCGAGAGTTGGCCTGTTTGACCGAACAAGGCGGTGGCCCTGCAACCAACCACACTACTCTCTCGTGAGCATGCATCCATCCGATCCGCAATGGGCGCTAGGTGAGTCGCACGGGGGTGTGAACGATTGCGCCGCTGCAAAACGAAACGGGCAATCCTTGGCACGATCCAGATGTGTGCTGCAGCGGGGCTCCCGCCTGACGTACCGAGCGGCGCCGCCGCATGCTGTCTCGACCCGAGCTTCACAGCAAACAGGTGCTGTCGGTATCGAACGAAAGTGTCACATATCGAACATACGAACCGTGTCCCAAAACGTCTGCTCGGTGCTCAGCCTGACCCCCAAAAAGCAAAAAGAAGGGAGCGCGACGAAGTTGCGCCGGCCAATTTACGTGTCAGCGCGGAGCTACCTCTTCAGGATGGCACGTCGCTTGCTGCTCCGCATCTAACGCCGACGGCCAACTCACAAATAACGGAGATGAATATTGGTTCAGAAATGCTGAATCCACGATGTACTGAAAGAATTTGAGGAACGGTGTGGGAAGCGCGGCAAGGCAATAGGCGATTTTTCCTTTTCTTGGATCCGGACGGAGGTCGAATCTCACCTCCTTCGGGCAGTTGATAGCCAACCACAGTTGTTTATTCCATAAGTCGAACTGCGATAAAGCAAAGTACAGTATAACTTGGCTTACTCACACCGGAACTCCCTCTAGTCAACTTAGTATCGCGCATTCCTCAGGTACGAAAGAGGACCGAGATGCACATGTTTTTGGTCCTGGGATAGGCCGCCGGTTCGCCCTTTGACGCGTCCGCCTTTTATTCTTTGAACTGGAGATCCAGAATGAACGTAAGCAGCCTTCTTCTCGGCTCAGTTGCGGCCCTGATCTCCGTTTCCGTCGCTCGCGCGACGGACGAAGTCTCCGCGCCGGATCCGACCGAATACGTCAAGATCTGCGACGTCTACGGTTCGGGCTACTTCCATATCCCCGACACCGAGACCTGCGTGCGCATCGGCGGCTACATCCGTTACGACGTCGGCCTCAGCGATGTCCGATCGTATGACGGGATAAGAACCTCCGATGTGAGAACTGGCGAGGCTCAGGGCACCTGGCGAAACAACACGCGTTTCACGTTCAAAACTTGGACGCGCCAGGAGACCGAACTAGGCGCACTGAAGACCTATACTGAGACTCGCGTGAACTTCGGCAACCACAACGCTTATCCGGGTCCGGAAAGCCCTCACAACTATAGCTTCAACAGCGGCGTCAAGTTGACTTCCGCCTGGATCCAGCTTGGTGGCCTCCGAGTTGGCAAGGACGAGTCGGCCTTCGACACGTTTACAGGCTACGCCGGAAACGTGCTCAATAACGTACTCGTTCCGTACGGCGACTTCGATACCAACGCGGCTCAGTATTACTTCGATGCCGATAATGGCTTTTCGGCTCTGGTTTCACTTGAACAAGGGTCGGGTGTAGTCGGTACTATCGACAGCCATGTTCCGCACGTCGTCTTCGGCGTGAAACAGACGCAGGGCTGGGGCGCGATCACCGGCGTAATCGCTCGTGACAGCGACTACGAAGCTTTGGCCGGCAAGCTCCGAGTCGATGTCAATGTCACAGATGACCTGTCGCTATTCGGAATGTTCGGCTACGGCTCCATTGGCAATCTCAACGATGACCCAACCAACGCGGTCGCCGCTCACGGTCGCGGCTTCTACAAAATTTGGAGCGGCAACTGGGCTTTCTGGGCGGGCGCCACTTACACGTTAAACGAGAAAACTTCGTTCAACCTTCAGGTCTCGGGTGATCAGCTCAGGGACTCCGGACTGGCTGCAAACGTCGCCTATATGGTCATTCCAGGTTTCACAGTCACAGCCGAAGTCGATTATGCCCATTACGCCAAGTTCGCTGCCGTCGACCGTTCCGGAATGAACCCGGCTCACGTCGGCAAAAGGAACAGCCTCGGCGGCGTGCTGCGATTCCAAAGCTCGTTCTAACGGAGCGAATCTGAATGTCGGAGGCCCGACTGGAGGCCTCGGTGTCTGGCTTTACGATGTTCAAGATGTGGTCCCGGACGATCATGCCCGGACATTGATTGCTGGACTTCATAGCCTGATCAGCGAGGCTTCCATAGGGCGCTTAGCAATGCCACTGAATAACTCGTCCAGGACATGTCTCTCGGCCCCATCTTGACCCTGTTGTGCTACCCTCATTGCGATGAGCGCTCGAGATCGAGAGCTTCGGAGGCACGGCAAGAACGGCTGAGAAATGCCTGGACGCTTCGTCCAGGCACTCGTCAAGTTTCCTCAGTGGTTCAGAATCATCTTCGGCGACCGTCATTGCAAAATCAGTTCGGTTCAGTAAGATTCTTGTTCTGTTTGGGTCATCTTGAAGGACTAGTGTCTGAGTCGCAGCGGACTGCCATTCGATCTCTGCGCTGCTCGACCTCAGGATGCCCGATGTGCATGGCTTCGACGGGCTGCTGCAGCTTCGGACCCGCTATCCGCGCCTGCCGGTGGTCATCGCTTCGGGACATGAGGAGCCCAAGATCATTTCCGAAGCGCTGTCCTACGGCGCAGCCGGCTTCGTCCCGAAATCGGCGCGCAAGAGCGATCTGGCCGCCGCCATTCGCTCGGCGATGGAAGGTGCGATCCACGTGCCCGAAACCTATGAAGGCAAGCCGCCGGACGCCGACAGCACCGATCGCGCCGAGATGGTGCAGCGCCTTGCCAAACTGACGCCGCAGCAGGTCGTGGCTTGAGCCGGAACGCCTGTCCTTCCTGCTCGGCGAAGCGTTTTATGCGCGTCGCATCGGTGCGCTCGAAGCCTTCATCATGACGTTCGACCAGGACGCCCGCTACGACAGTCCGAACTTCCTGTGGTTTCGCGAGCGCTATCCGCGCTTTGTCTATGTCGACCGTATCGTCGTCGCGGGAGAAGCGCGTGGCCGCGGCCATGCCCGCAGGCTCTATGAAGATCTATTCGAACATGTTTCGCGTGCCGGCCAGACCATCGTCACTTGCGAGGTGAATGCCGAACCGCCCAATCCGGCTTCGGATGCCTTTCACGCCGCGCTCGGCTTCGTCGAGGTCGTCGACGCGGTGATCCACGGCGGCAAGAAGGCAGTCCGCTACTACACCAGGCGGATCACCGGCTGAGGCAACAGCTCTATCAGTTGCGGTTCAGCCAGGCGCGAGCCGGCTTTTCAACGATGTAATAGCTGCACAAAGCGCAAGCGCGCCGGCCAGCATCAGCAGCGGCGCACTGCCCTGCGAATAGACGAATTTGTAGAACGGCTGCTGCCACAGATAGAGCGAATACGACCACAGCCCCAGCGTCACCATCGGCCAGGAGGACAGGAATCCGGTCAGGTACCGCGTGCTGAAGTCGAGCGAATTGACGGCAAGCGCCAACAGCGGCACCGCGACCAGATAGTGGATAGGCGTCGGCACCGTTTCCATGAACAGAAGAACCGCCCCGACGGACGCCGCAACCGCGACATGCGGCCCCTTGAACAAAGCCGGCAGCCTGTCGCCGGCCTTGAGCAGGCATATCACCGCCGATAGCAGGATCGAGGCGATTCGCACGTCGGTTCGCCAATAGGTCGTCTCGTAGTCCATCCCGAAGACCCAGTAGGAAATCGCACCGTTCGCCATGGCCAGCACCGACAGCGCGCTGAGCAGCATGACGACACGGGCACGCCCCGAAACAACAAAGCTGATCAGCGCCAGGATGACATAGGCATGTTCTTCGACGCACAGCGACCAGATATGGTCGAGCGCGCCGGCGCGGCTGACGAGAATTCCGGCATAGTTGTAGGTGAATGTCAGCGCCGTCAGCGCCGCTTTCCATTTGAAGGCGACAAACGTGCCGGACAAGGCAACCTTCGAAGCGAGGACGAAAACCAGCAGCGCCGGATAGATGCGGGAGAACCGACGCTTGAAAAACGCCTTGAGCGGATAACGGATGCCGCCAGCTAGGCGATAGCTGCTTTCGGCCGGACCCGAATGCGCTTGACAAATCGGAGCCGGCCCGTTCAACCTGGGGCATTCACCAGGGGAGTCCCGGCAAGGGGCTGAGATACTGCTGGCTTTCGCGGCGCAGTGACCCGTTGAACCTGATCCAGTTCATACTGGCGTAGGGACGGTGCAAGCGCTTTGCGGGAGTTTACGCCCGAGGTCCTGTTTCGGCAGGTCAACAGAAGCGTCTTTTCATCCTTCCGGCACAGAACTGGGTCTCCAATGCATGAGCAAAGGAGCCTCACGATGAATGCCCTCACTCCGGTGGTTTCGACGGGACGACTGCCCGCCTCGCGGAAAATCCACAGGCCCGGTGCCATCCACCCGCAGATCAGGGTGCCGATGCGCGAAATCTCCGTCCATCCGACGGCCGGTGAGCCGCCCGTCACCGTTTACGATCCGTCCGGCCCCTATACCGACCCCACCCTCGAAATCAGTATCGAAAAGGGCCTTGCCCGACTTCGCCACGAATGGATCACGGCACGCGGCGATGTCGAGGACTATGACGGCCGCCACGTCCGGCCGGAGGACAACGGATTTGCGGCGGGCGAGCGCCTGACGCCGGAGTTTCCCATTTGCAGCCGGCCACTCAGGGCCAAGCAGGGCAAGGCGGTGACCCAGCTTGCCTATGCGCGCGCCGGCATCATCACGCCTGAAATGGAGTTCGTGGCCATCCGCGAAAACCTTGGTCGCGAGATCCTGCGCGGCAAGCTTGACCGCGACGGCGAAGCCTTCGGCGCAGCGATCCCCGATTTCGTCACACCGGAATTCGTGCGCGACGAGGTGGCGCGCGGGCGGGCTATCATTCCAGCCAACATCAACCATCCGGAGAGCGAGCCGATGATCATCGGCCGCAATTTCCTGGTCAAGATCAATGCCAATATCGGCAATTCAGCCGTCACCTCGTCGATGGCCGAAGAGGTCGAAAAAATGGTCTGGGCGATCCGCTGGGGAGCCGACACCGTCATGGACCTGTCGACCGGTCGCAACATCCACAACATCCGGGAATGGATCGTCCGCAATTCGCCGGTGCCGATCGGAACCGTGCCGCTCTACCAGGCGCTTGAGAAGGTCGGAGGGATCGCCGAGGACCTGACCTGGGAAATCTACCGCGATACGCTGATCGAACAGGCCGAACAGGGCGTCGACTATTTCACCATCCATGCCGGTGTGCGGCTGCACTACATCCCGCTGACGGTCGACCGGGTCACCGGTATCGTCAGCAGAGGCGGTTCGATCATGGCCAAGTGGTGCCTGCATCATCACCGCGAAAGCTTCCTCTACGAGCATTTCGAGGAAATCTGCGACATCTGCCGCGCCTACGACGTGTCGTTCTCGCTCGGCGACGGCCTTCGTCCCGGCTCGATCGCCGACGCCAACGACGCGGCGCAGTTCGCCGAACTGGATACGCTCGGCGAGTTGACAAAGATCGCCTGGGCCAAGGATTGCCAGGTGATGATCGAGGGGCCCGGCCACGTACCGATGCACAAGATCAAGGAGAACATGGACAAGCAGCTCGCTGTTTGCGGCGAGGCGCCGTTCTATACGCTTGGACCACTGACGACCGACATCGCGCCGGGCTATGACCACATCACCTCAGGTATCGGGGCGGCGATGATCGGCTGGTTCGGCACGGCCATGCTCTGCTACGTCACGCCGAAGGAACATCTCGGCCTTCCCGATCGCAACGACGTCAAGATTGGCGTGATCACCTACAAGATAGCCGCGCATGCCGCCGACCTGGCGAAGGGACACCCGGCGGCGAAACTCAGGGATGATGCCCTTTCCCGCGCGCGCTTCGAGTTCCGCTGGGAGGATCAATTCAACCTGTCGCTCGATCCCGAGACCGCGCGGTCCTTCCACGACCAGACCTTGCCCAAGGAGGCGCACAAGTTGGCACATTTCTGTTCGATGTGCGGCCCGAAATTCTGCTCAATGCGCATTTCCCACGATATCCGCGCCGAGGCACAGAAAGAGGGCATGGCGGCAATGGCCGCAAAATACCGCGAGGGCGGCGATCTCTACGTGCCAGCGGACGAGACCAGCGCCCCGCCCATGCCGGAGGCGCATGAGCCGTCATGAAGGTGTTGATCAAAGGGGCCGGCGTCGCCGGCCTCACCGCAGCTTTCGAGCTGGCCACCCGCGGCGCGGCAGTGACGGTTGCCGAGACGAGGCATAGCCTCGGCGGCAATGCGTCGTGGTTCGCCGGCGGCATGTTGGCGCCATGGTGCGAACGTGAAAGCGCCGAGCAGCCGGTGCTCGATCTCGGACGCGACGCCGCCGACTGGTGGGATACGGCAACGCCCGGGCAGGTGACGCGGGCCGGAACACTGGTCGTGGCCGCGCAGCGCGATGCGGCCGAGCTCGACCGGTTTGCCAGTCGCACGTCGGGGTACAGGCCTGTTGATGAAAACGAAATCGCACAGTTCGAGCCGGACCTCGCCGGTCATTTCCACCGTGCGCTGTTCTTCCCCGA
The DNA here is from genome assembly GCF_055811385.1 of Mesorhizobium sp. WSM4849. Classification (NCBI taxonomy): domain Bacteria; kingdom Pseudomonadati; phylum Pseudomonadota; class Alphaproteobacteria; order Hyphomicrobiales; family Phyllobacteriaceae; genus Mesorhizobium; species Mesorhizobium sp. WSM4849. The sequence continues at coordinate 81,957 of NZ_JBVVPW010000025.1, read as the reverse complement.
CGAAGCCCATCTCGACCCGCGCCGGGCGATGGCTGCGCTTCACGACAAACTCGCAGCCATGGGAGTCGAATTTCACTTCGGCGCCAAGGCCCGGCATGTTTGCGGTTTCGATCGCCGGATCGACTGCACGGGCATCGCGGCGGAAGACGACCGACTGCGCGGCGTTCGCGGCGAGATGCTGATCCTGCGCACGCCCGATGTCTCGCTCTTGCGCCCGGTCCGGCTGCTTCATCCGCGCTTTCCGCTCTACGTAGTGCCGCGCACTGACCACCATTTCATGGCCGGCGCTACGATGATCGAGAGCCAGTCCGCTGGACGGGTCACGGCGCGTTCCATGATGGAGCTTTTGGGCGCGACCTATACCCTCCATCCGGCCTTTGGCGAGGCCGAGATCGTTGAAACCGGTGTCGGCGTCCGCCCAGCCTTTCCCGACAATCTGCCGCGTGTCGAAGCACGCGAAAGCACCGTCGCGATCAACGGGCTTTATCGCCATGGCTTTCTTCTCGCGCCCGCCATGGCGCGCCAGGCGGCCGAACTCGTCTTCAGTCACGACAAATCCTTGGAGCCTGCCAATGAAACTGATCGTCAACGGCCAAGCGCTTGAGATTGACGCCTCAACCCTGGCCGAACTGCTTGCCGCGCTCGACTATGAAGGCGATTGGCTGGCGACCGCCGTCAACAGCGACCTCGTGCACAAAGCCAGCCGGGCGGAATTCCGGTTGAGCGACGGCGACCGCATCGAAATCCTCTCGCCGATGCAGGGAGGCTAGCATGTTCGAACTTCTCGGGACGACGCTTCCTTCCCGCCTGCTTCTCGGCACGGCTCAATACCCTTCGCCGGCCATCCTTGCCGATGCGGTCCAGGCGTCGGGCACGGCGGTGGTAACCGTTTCCTTGCGCCGCGAGATGGCAGGCGGCAGGGCTGGCGAAAAATTCTGGTCGCTGATCCGCTCGCTCGGCATGAGAATCCTGCCCAACACGGCCGGCTGCCACTCCGTCAAGGAAGCGGTCACGACGGCGAGAATGGCGCGCGAATTGTTCGACACGACCTGGATCAAGCTCGAGGTGATCGGCAACCACGACACTCTGCAGCCTGATGTGTTCGGACTGGTCCAAGCCGCCCGCATCCTGTGCGAGGATGGATTTTCGGTATTCCCCTATACCACCGACGACCGTGTTGTCGCCGAGCGGCTGCTGGAGGCGGGCTGCAAGGTCTTGATGCCGTGGTGCGCACCGATCGGTTCCGCCCTCGGACCGATCAACATAACTGCGCTGCGCTCGATGCGCGGACATTTCCCCGGCGTCCCGCTGATTGTGGACGCTGGCCTCGGGCGGCCGTCGCATGCGGCGACCGTCATGGAACTCGGCTTTGACGCCGTGCTCCTGAACACCGCTGTCGCCAAGGCGGCCGACCCCGTCGGCATGGCACGAGCATTCGGCAAGGCGGTCGAAGCCGGCCGTGAAGCTTTCTGCTCGGGAATGCTCGAACCGCGCGAGGTTGCCGAACCATCGACGCCGACCATCGGCAGGGCAGTTTTTTCATGAAGCTCGATCCCTTCTACCTGATCGTCGACAGCGCTGCCTGGATAGAACGGTTGGCGCCGATCGGCGTCAAGCAGGTTCAGCTTCGCATCAAAAGCATGAATGAGACCAGGTTGCGCGCCGAGATCCGCAAGTCGAATGCCTTGTGTGCCCAACACAAATGCCAGCTCGTCGTCAACGATCATTGGCGCCTGGCAATCGAGGAAGGCTGCGATTTCGTGCATCTCGGCCAGGAGGATTTGCAAACCGCCAACCTCTCGAGGATACGGGCAGCCGGCGTCAGGCTCGGATTGAGCACGCATGATCATGTCGAGCTGGAAACGGCCATGTTTGCGGAGCCCGACTATATTGCGCTCGGTCCGATCTATCCCACCATCTTGAAGAGGATGAAGTGGACGCCGCAAGGGCTAGAGCGGCTCGGTGAATGGAAGCGCCGGATCGCGCCGACACCCCTGGTCGCGATCGGCGGCCTCAATCCCAACCGGCTCGAGGATGTATTCGGTGCCGGTGCGGACAGCGCCGCCGTGGTGACCGACATTACATTGAATCCCGACCCGGAAGCGCGAACACGCGAGTGGATCGAAAAGACAAAGCCATGGCGCTGAGGCGCGAACCCCATGTGCTTGTCGTCGGCGGATCGGATTCCAGCGGGGGTGCTGGAATAGCACGAGACATCGAGACGATCACTGCCATTGGCGTGCGCACCTGTCTTGCTGTCACCGCGCTGACGGTGCAAACGCACGACGCCGTCATGGAAATTAATCGTTCGCCACCAAGCCTGGTGGCCGATCAGATGCACGCCGCGCTGCAGGCCAACGAAGTGGCGGCAATCAAGATCGGCATGCTCGGAACAGCCGAGACCATCCTTACCGTTGCGGCGGTGCTGCGCGAAAATGGGCAAGTGCCGGCAGTACTCGACCCTGTGCTGGCCTCCACTTCAGGCCACGCACTTCTGGAAGCAGGCTCTATCGATGCCATGAAGCGCGATCTGATGCCACTTTGCTGCATTGTCACGCCCAACCTCCCTGAACTGGCGCTCCTTATTGGCTCCGAACTGGCAGTGGATGAGGACGGAGCGCTCCAACAAGGACAAAGACTGCTGGCCGTCGGTGCTCAAGCCCTGCTGATTAAGGGTGGGCATGCGTCGGGACCCCGATCGACCGATATTCTGTTACGCTCCGGTCATGAACCCATCCCCTTCGATGCACCGCGCCTTGCCGCATCGATGCGCGGAACAGGTTGCGTGCTGGCCAGCGCGATTGCGGCGCATCTGGCGAAGGCGAAGCCGCTCGAAGACAGCGTGCGCGAAGGCAAGCTGTTTGTTTTCGAGAGGCTTCGGCACGATTGATCTTGCCGGTGATGACTACGGCCTGGGCGTTGAGAACGTCGAGCGTGGTGCGCTGGCCGACATCGCTGCTCGACGACGCCATTCAAGGCAAGTCGGGCTGCGGTGTACGTGGTCCATGCTGCAGTCACTTGCTGACGGACCAGAGCGCGGCCGACTCCTCGTCGGGGCGCCGCTGAGCTTGTTATTGTCCTCACCGTAGGTATCGATCCGGGCCTGATTGGGCGATTCCTTATTCCGTCGTACAAGCGCCGAAGTGCGGCCATCCGAATAGATCGGTGTGGTCAGCGTCGCGCCGATGCTGGCTGAGTAGTCGTGCCGTCCTGCTGGCTGGCAATAGGTGAGGTGTTGCGACAGGCGCTCGAGACGCCAGCTGAAGTGGAAAGCTGCCGTGGCAGCAGCGCACCTTCGGCCGTTGCCACTCAAAACGCTACCCCGTCGACCAGAGGCTCCGAGGCGACGATGGCGGGTGCTCGCTTGATGCGGTCGCGATTGCCGCATCGAGACTCGGGGCACCAGCTTCCACACGGGGGCGGCCCTGAGCTGCTTGAGGAGGCGAACGCTTCAATAGCAAGCCCGCCGAAGTGAGGCGTCCTCAGAAGTGCCGCGGATTACGCGTGAATGCATCCAAAACGTGAATGTTCTTAATTGAAGCAATCGATTTCTCTAGTCGACGGATGATGAATATGAAGGCGTCACGAGGCCGAGGATGCGATCTGGGATACCCAGGGTAATCGGTGGTCGTGGAGGCAACGACCACGTATTCGGCGCAGATAGCTCGGAATGGCCGCTACAAACCGCATACCGTCGGTGAGGACAATGACAAGCTCAGCGGCGGCCCCGACGAGGATGTCGTCTATGCGCCGACGTGAAGCCCTGCGCGATGCTCTGGTCGTATGCCGAGTTGTTCGGCGTAGTTGCGATGATGTTGCCACCTCACAGTTGCGACCGCAGTTCCCGCCATGCCAACCGCAAATGATAAACTCCAGTTCACGTCCAGGAGCGAAAGCAATATGCATCGTCGTAATCTGATCAAAGGGTTCGTTGCACTCGGCGCGTGTTCCATTTGCGCTGATGCCGCGGGGGCGGCGGGCACCCATTGGGGATATGCCGGCCCGGCCGGGCCCGAACACTGGGGCGAGCTGGACAAGGGAAATTTCGTCTGCTCGGCGGGCACGCAGCAATCGCCGATCGATATCAAGGGCGCGGTCAAAGCGGATATTCCGCACATCGCCATAGGTTGGCACAAGGCCGGCGGCAGGATGGTGAACAACGGCCACACCATCCAAGTCAACCTGCCGCAAGGCAGCACCCTCACCCGCGGGGATCGTGTCTACGAACTGGTACAGTTCCATTTCCATGCGCCGAGCGAACACTACGTGGCAGGCAAGAATTTTCCGATGGAAGCGCATTTCGTCCATAAAGACACCGACAGCGACACTCTGGGTGTGCTGGGCGTGTTTCTGGCGCCAGGCGCGATAAATGCCAGCTTCGCCAGCCTTGCCGCAGCATTTCCCGCAATCTCAGGTGAGGAAACAGCGGTCGACGAGGTCGAGCCCAACGGGCTTCTACCGGCCTCACTTGGCTACTGGACGTATGCGGGATCCTTGACGACTCCGCCATGCACCGAAAACGTCGAGTGGATGCTGGCGACGGAACCGGTTGAGGTCGACCCGGCAGACATGGAGCGATTTACCTCACTCTACCCCCTGAACGCGCGGCCTATCCGTTCACCCAATCGGCGCTTCATCCTAGGCCTCGGCTGAGGTCCCCGTCACGGGCGAGGCCAGGCTGGCGCGCTATATCGACGTCTAATCCCCAATATCGTGAGGATGCGCTCCGCGTCGCTGAGGCCCTTTGGGAGCTCATCCTCGTCCTGGGAGCGGATCAAGACCAAGTGGGCGACGATCTTAAACCGTCTTTATGAGGGAGAGGTACACGTGGCTTTCCTGTTCCAACAGCATCCGGCAGCACACCGAAGGGATGGGGAGCTAGAATTCAGATTGGACCTTCGCAAGGCGTGCACCGCGGATCAAACGCCGTTTCCTTGGGAAAAATGGCTCAGTACCGACAAAGTATTTGTAATCGCACTAGCGGCCTGGTTTGTGCTCTTGGTCGGGACACAAAGGCAGGCCCCCCAGATCAACGAGGCGGCCCTAAGCGAGCTGCGAACGATTCAGATCAACTCCGCATTGCTCCAGCGCGACGTCGACCGCGCTCGGACCGATATCGTATTGGACTACCGTTCGGTTGCTTCTACCGGACAGGCATTGCAAAGGAATCTTAAAAACTTGCAAGGCCATCTCGAGATTTCGCCAGATGAGAGCTCCGGAGGGCACTCCAGATTGCTTGCACAGCTCAAAAAGTCCATCGAACACACAGCGGCTGCCATCGCAGCCTTGGCCGCGCAAAATGAGCTTATGCAAAGCTCTCTCGCAGACTTTGCTCGCTCGGCTAATAGCCTTGAGGGGGCACCGTCAAGCAGGCGTGAACTTTCCAATCTGATCCTTCAGTTTTCGGCCAGGCCGGGACTCAGCCTCGCATCACAGATCGATTGGTCTCTCGACCGACTTGCTCCGAGACAGGACCAAGCCGCCGAGGATGTTGTCCGCAAGGGCCGCGCTGTCCTGTCGGCTATGTCTAGGTTGGACCGCGCTGCCAATCGGATCGCATCCTTCGACACGCGCGCCAAGGCCGCTGAACTGGAGCGAGAACATCTGAAAGGCTATAGCTTGGCCAGCTCGCAAGCGCAGCATACGCGACTTTTCTTTGGCTCGGTGTCCATATGCCTCTGCTTGTTTGGGATCGTTCGGGCCTCCAGGCTGCATGTGCGCACGAAACGGTTGGAAAGGCGGTTGGAGCTTGAAGCGGCAATGAGTGAGATCGAAGCTCGCTTCAACGACAGTCAAGCAACGAACGTCTCGCTGCGCTTCTCCACCGAAGCAGCTCTTAGAGTCGTTAAACGCGTTTTCGATGCGGATCAATGCGCGCTTGCTCTGGTGGATCCGAGTCTCAGCAGGCATACCGAGTGCTTTGTGGCGAACACGCGCATGCGCGTCTGGAACGCCGCGCTTATCGGCGAAGTCGTCTCACTTATCGACGCAGGACAGCCAGTGTTTCGCGTCGTTCCGGCGCCGCAAGTGGTTCGGACTGCCGTAGGCACTTCGGGTGTTTGTCAAATTGTTGGTTGCAGGGCCTCCGATCAGCAGGCTGCGGTTTGCATCCTTGTTTTTGAAGGAGATCGCTCACTCCCCTCAGCAGACGACCTCCAGGTTCTTGGCAGCGCCACTGTGCGTTTAAGCAACCATCTTCAAATGCAACGTGTACACGCGGAACGCAACCTTCTCGTGAGTCAAAGGGAGCATGCGGAAAGGCTGAGGACGGTCGGCACAGTCGCAAGCGGCGCTGCACATGAATTCAACAATACTTTAGGAGCAATAATCGGCTACGCAGAGATAGCCAAACGTCTTGTGCGCGGCCCATCGAGAATTCGGAGCCACATCAGCCAAATCATTTTGGCCGGCAACCGAGCCAAGCTGATCGTTGACCAGATTTTGTCACTAAGCCGGAACCGGAAGCGCGCGGTAATGCCTTTCGATGTCTCCGAAATTGTAATGGATCTTGCGCCATTGCTGAGGGTTACAGTTCGTGCGGATGTTCAGTTGAACTTCAAGATCAACGAGTGGCAAACGGTAATCGAGGGCAGCCCAACCGAGCTACAGCAGATTCTTATGAATCTGTGCAAGAACGCGTCGGAGGCTCTCTTGAATGAGGGCCGTGTCGAGGTTAGCGTTTCTCGCGCCCACGTCCGTCAAACGAAGCCGCTCGCTCAGGGCACCTTGAGACCGGGAGATTACGTTCTCCTCTCCATCAGCGACGATGGCCCAGGGATCGCAAGTTCGGTACTTCCGCATATCTTTGAGCCCTTTTTTACCACGCGCTCTCGCGTCGGCGGGACCGGACTGGGTCTTGCTGCAGTGGACAGCCATGTGAGCGCGCTCGCAGGATGCCTTGACGTCACCTCGGCTGTTGGCCGAGGTACGCGCTTTGATATCTACTTACCGGCCTCCGAGGAGGAGCCAGTCAGCGCTGGCATCGCTTTCGGTCCATACGACGGATCATTCGGCAACGGAGAAATCATTGCAGTCGTCGAGCCCGATCCAGCAGAGTTGGAGATCTACAAGGACGAGGTCGCCGCGCTGGGTTATAAGCCGGTCGGCTTCGCGACCTTCGAAAGTCTTTGCGGCTGGATCGAGAGCGGGAAGGCAGCTGACCTGCTAATTTTGGGTAAAACGCCTTTCCTCGAGCGAGGACAGGCCGAATCCGTATGCCCCACCCTCATGACGGTGCCTGTCATAGTTGTCGGTGAAATCGACCCCATGCCGGTCACATCTGATAATCAGGCCTTCGTCCTTTGGCTAGCGAAGCCGGTCTCGTCCAGGGCAATGGAGCATGCAATTCGTACAATGATGATGGCATGATGCCGCCGACTCGCTCAGGCTACCCAAGCAATCTGAGAAGGCCCGTCAAAAAGACATCGAAGCAGAACAAAATGACGCGTCACATCACAATCGACTTATCGATCCCGAGACGCTGTTCTAGCCTTAGTGCTTGTTAAGAAGGTCGGCTACTGTCTCTCCCCGTCGCCGGGCATCGGCGGCGAGCCATAGCTCTCCCACCTCATACACTTCGCCTTGGGTACGGAACGGTACAATGACGTCAATGGCAGCCGACAGCATGTCAAGAAGCGTGCGGTCTTCCACAGCGGCTCCTTGCGGGCTGCTCTTGACGAGTGAAAAGAGCTTTTTAAAGCCTTGGACCGGATCAGCCCCATGAATCGTTGATATCGATCCCGCATGGCCGGAGACGACTTCGCTAAGGTAAGCCCAAGCAGCATCATCGCGCATCTCGCCGAGCAATATTCGATCAGGGCGCATGCGCAAGCTGGCCTGCAACAGTTGCTCGGCTGTCACCGCACCTAAGCCTGTTCGGTCCTTCGGATAGAGTAACCGGACATGATTCTCGTGCGGGATTGCAAGCTCGAGCGTGTCCTCGATACTGATCAACCTCTCTTGCGGGGGTATAGCGTCGATCAAAGTCTTGCTCATTGTCGTTTTGCCGCTTCCAGTAGGTCCGCAAAGCAGCATGGTGAGCCGCCCGCAGACGCAGGCCCGCAAAAATTGCTCCAAGTCACCATGGTCGTAGTGCTGAAGAATCGTTTCGTCCTGCCGCTCCTGGCGCTCGTTTCGTGACCGCCATTGATTCCAACGCGAGTGTTCGTAGCGAGAAGAAACTTCCTTTAGTTCGGTCACACGACTTGAGGGACGCCGTATCGTCAGGCTTATTGTTCCTGAGGGAACAGCGGGCGGCAAACAGATCTGCAGCCGCTCTCCGTTCGGCAGCTCAGTCGCACAGAGGGGGCTTTGCGGTCCGACATCTTGCTTGCGCAGCGCTCCAGCGAGGATCGCGATGTCCTCCAGATCGTCATAAGATAGCGGTAGCGGATGTTTCGTGAAAACGCCGGCCTGTCGGACAAAGGCTTCCCCAGGCCGGTTGATAGCGACCTCTTCGGTCCTTGGCTCCTCAAGCCATTTCAGAACGGGGTCGAGAAGCAAACGCAATTGAGGATCAGCCTCCGATCGCATTGTTGTCTCTCCGGCGTTCGCGATGTTGGGGGGCTGGCGCCACGGCGGTCGCTCTAAGATCGTATACATCTGAGAAATCGAGGTCCCGAGCCACAAAGATGGATACAGCATCTCCCTGGTTTTTCTTCAGAGTTGGCGGAAAGTTGATCGTCGCTCTCAGTGTCGTCTCGACGGCTTGTCCGCCATTGCTCTGGAAGCTGTTGATGCCGCTTCCTCCGCCAGAGCTGGCCGCGTATTGACCGGCCGCCTGAAACGCGCCTTGGATGACGCTCATGAGCATCGCTCCGCCAAAGCGTTGCCAGAAGTGATTGTCCACCGTGCCAGGCATTCCGGAGCGGCCGAGCTCGTCAGCGCCCGGCGATGCTATCGAAACGAGGGCATGGTCAGGTGTTTCGATGCGCGTCCACAGCACGAAGACACGCGCATCCCCCTGCTGGAGACCGCGCTGGATCTCGCCAATCACGGTCGTCCCGCGATCCAAGAGCACGACATTGTTGGTGGCGCCGCGGACGTCTTTAGGTAAGACGCACTTCACATAGCCGGGTAAATTTGTGTCGACTGCCGTTTGCAAAATGCACGGAATGATCGTTCCTTGAGTAATCACGAGATCAGGGTGCGGCATAAGTGTGGCCCGGCTCGGCTCCTGTATATCTGGCTTCAATCGGCCTGACAGATCGCCACCGTTTGAAATCTCATCCGCGGTCGCGGGAGCATCCTTATGGTTGTCTTCGCTCCGCTGACCGTCATTGGGCATTTGACTGCTGCTACTGTAGGCGAAAATTGGCGTTTCCTCGGGCGGCGGATCAGCTGGCGCCGGTGGGGGCGGCGTGGATGGCGCAGGATCTCCTGCCTGGGCCGCCTGTACGGGTGCTGGAGGTTCGGGAGCAATCTCAATTGGCACAGGGCGGAATGGTTCGGCGTTGGCGACAATTGGCGGTTTTGGCTGAGACGGATCGTCTTGTGTGCCGGGACGACCTCCGAGCCAGATGAGCGATAGAGATGAGATGAGAACAAGACCGGCGACGGCCAACTTCTGCAATCCCGAAACATGCCGGCGGGCCGGCTCCGAGACCATCGATCCGGATGCATGGACATCATGTCCCGACTGTGGGCCGGTTTCATTCATCGGCCCGAGCCTTTCAAAACGCGCCACACGTCGGGTGTCACTGTACCGGTCACTGGCGCTCGTCCCACAGGATCATAAGCCCTGTTGAAAATGGACAAGACCGTATTGCCATCTCTCAGACGCCATTCCCGGGCGACTGCGGATACTTCAACATAGTCCCCTTTGACCGTGTAATTGGCAGCGGCTTCTTTCCCGTCGGGATTGATAACGTAGAGGGAGGGTATGCGGGAATTGCTTGCGAAGCCAAATACGGTCGTAAAGCCATTATCGAAAACTTCCAGCGGCGCCAGCGATCGATCGCCCTTTGCGACGTAGTGAAAATTGCTTTCGTCCGGACTGGCAGTTGCGGCGGGCCGATTCAACAAATCCTGAACTCTCTGGTCTTGCAGCACTTTCGCCCGGGCCTGGCCAAGAATCGAGCGCCTTTCTGCTTCCTTTCTCTGAGCAGCAGCCTCATCAGCAGGATAGGTGAACTGCACACTGTAGTATAGGTCTGGTTGCTGCTCATCAAGTTTTGGCATCGCTTTGGTTGAAATACTGAAGACGTATCTGCGTGTACCGGACTCGCTCTCGGCCAGCACGATGACCGGCTGCGGCGACAGCATCCGGCTAGCCTTAAAAAAGAGATAGTTGGCGCGCGGGAGCGCAGCCAGGTCTTTGCTATTGGAAACGGCCACGGCTGCGACGGTCTCGTTGGCCGCGAATGTGACAACCAGCGTTGCCCCCACTGCGGTCGATAGGCGCACCACTTCGTCGGGACGGTAAGCCAGGTAGCGCATCCGCGCATCATGCTTGCCGGCAAGTGGCGTGTCTTCCGCGCACGCTTCCGTCGCGAAGAGGAGTGAACAGGCCAGCGCGAAAAATGCTCTTTTTGTCATGGCTGCGCATAGCCCAGGTTCGATACGGTATCTTCCGAGGCTTGATAGGAGGTGACGAGTAGACCTCCCGGATTGGTGAGCCTCGATTGGCCAGGCAGACCCGTCAGGCGCTCGTAACGGATGGTAGCTGTCCATGTGGTCACTATCGGCATCTGCCCATCGACAACAAGCATACGTTTGTATCGGATCTGTTGAACGTCGGGACTGAGGTCGTTTGAGGAAATATGCCCGACCTCGAGCTTGCCGCGCTTGCCGACCGTGACTTGCGGCGAGGTGGGATTTGGATAGTTGAAGAAATCTTGATATTGCTGTTGCACAGCCGGTGCGCTGAAACTGGACACGAGGTCATAGGCATATTGGGCTGTATCTGCTGTGTAGCCCTCGCGCAGGCGTACATATTCCCACAGCGAAGCGTTTATGACGGCTCGGTCTTGGGTTGCGGGCAGTCGAGAGATTGACACTTCGCTGTCTACGGTCCCGTCCGGCCGTACCCATAGGAACACAGGTACGAGCTTGGCCAACGGGACCATGGCAGCGATGGTAAATGCCTGGGCAACATTTCCGAGGACCGCCGCTGCCGCAAAGGCTATAAGGGCCTTTGACAGGCGCCGCGCAGACTTCGCTCGTGAAGTTTGAAACGCTTCCACCTTCTTGTAGTGAGCAGCTAGCGTTTCTCTCTCCACCAGAAGGGCATGTTCAGGAAATTTCACTTGGGCTCTTCCGTACACTCAACCTGAAGATCCTCAGGTGTGGTTTCCCATTGTCCCGCGTTCAGTTGGAATGGCGTACCCGTGCAGGTCGCAAGCCGATCGGTTGTCTTGCAGGCCGCCAAAGCGAGGATTGACAACAGTAGATAGCGTTTCATGTTTTTGATACCGCGCTTGTTGATTGATTAACGACCCGCCGTTTTGGCAAAGTAGCGATTGAGGTTGTTAAGAGGTCGGTTCGCCCCTGCCCAAGAGCCGCCGGCGATGCTGCTGGCGATCGTCGGAAGGGCGACGATCAGAGCGTCACCAGCCAGGAAAAGCATGTCGATCTCGTAAAGCCCGATGATCTTGGCTGCTGTCGTGCTCGAGAATTTGATCATAACAAGCATGGCTGTCAGCGCGACTGCTTCGGCCGCGATAACTATCGTCGCAACGATGTTGAGAAGGAGAAGCAGCAGCCCGTACGAGACAAGTTGGCCGATCCATCTGGTAGCCATGTCTCGAGTGTGATCAAAAAGGTAGCCGACAAGAACCAGGGGGCCGATCGCCAAGAGCACCTTCGTCAAAATTCCAACGGCATCATAGATTTCGAATGCTGTCCAAAGCGAGCCGTAGAAAATCCATTGCGCTCCCTCGAAAGCAAGTATGTCCTGACCGTTCATAGGCCCAATTTCCGAAGCAATCATCTGAAAGGCATACTGAGTTGAAGCAAACATCCAGTCGAGCTTCCGAGGAATATCGATGAAGGGCAAGTCGCTGCTACTCATCTGGTGAGCAAGCCTTGGAATCGTGTCGTCGAAGACCGTTTCAATGTACTGCTGGTAGTTGGCCTGCCCTAAGATAAGGCCGACGACAATCGACACCATGATTACGCGCGAGATACCTCCACGCGCATCAACTTGACCACGCATAACCAGACAGCCTTGGATTATTATCCAAAGCGTCACACACGCAACCAGAGGCGCGCTGATCGCCTCTTGGATTTTTTCAAGCACGTTGTGCAGCCCTGACGTGAAGGCCAAATGAAAGATCGTGTGTATGGCCGTGAATGGCGCGGGAATTTGGAAATTCATGGCGTGAGCCTGATTTGTCCCTGATCAGCGGAGTTGAGCCGGATGAACTCTGTGTGGTTCACGGCAGGCTGAACATCTTGGCGGTGTCCTGGCGTTCCCGACGCTGCGTGGCGGCCTCCTCCACTGCGTGAAGGCTCCCTTGTGCAGTGGCCATCGTCAGCAGACTGGTGGCCTGGACATTTTGGATGATCGCATCGTGAATCTGCTTGAGGACCAGACCGTTGGTCACGGTGGCCTGCACAATATTTCTCGAGCTGGAAAGCTGACCAAGCGTGTTGTCGTTAGCCCTAAGGCGCTTGTCCATTACGTCCAGAGTGTCGGCTGCAAGACCTGCGGCATTGGCGGCACCAGCGATTTGCCCCTCTAACAGTTTCCCTTCTGCATCGGTGCCGGTGACTATCCGATTTGGGTCCTGCGCAATGTTACGCGCCATGGTCGAAACTGGCGCCCGAGCATCAAACATCTGCCCCTCCAGCTTATTGCTCGACGGGTAGTGATTTCCTTGGTTCAGTGCGCCCAACAGTCCTGTGACACCGAATGACGACTTTAGCATATCCACCATTTCGATCGTGGTAGCGAGCGTCGCGATTGACCTCTCAAGGATCGCCGCATTGGAAACCGCTGTTAAGGTCACTTGTGTTTCTGTTACCGGGTCGCTGACGACAAATTGCGACCGGGCCTGTGTGCTAAGCAGAAAGGAAGCAGCAAGCGTTGTTGCTGCAAGCTTGGCAAATCTCATGAATATTCCTCCGTCAGTCTTGAATTTCGTGGTAACGAGCCATGAACTTGTCGAGCCACCCACTTGGGGCATCTCCGTACTGGTCACGAAGCTGGTCGGCAAAGCGCACGGTGTTGGCCCGCCCCGAGAGTACGGCTACATACTCGCGCATCTCCCCAAGGTCGAATTCGCAAACAACACTCCCGCTGTCGCGCTTGAGCAAAAACTTGCGGCTGCCAATTGCCATTCCCTGGCGGATTGCCTCGAACTCCTGCGTAGTGCACTTCAAGCCATCGACATACGCAGCTCGGTCGGCCGTCGGTGACGGGTAGAAAATCTTCGTCATGCATTGTGCAACGAGACTAGCTCCCAGGGGCGATTCAAGCACGTGTTCAGGCTGCTGCGTTGCGAGTATCAACATCCCGTTGTTTTTGCGGACGGTGAGCAAGAACTTGTCGATCACAGCCGAGAACTGGGGGTTGAGCAGATAGAAGCGAAATTCGTCGCAGCTCATGACAAACCGACGGCCATCGACAACAGCACCCACGCGATGCAGAAGATATGCGGCGGCCGGCGCACAGACCTCCTCAAATTCCAGGAGCTGCGTCATGTCGAAGCCTGTAATGGAGGCATCCAGCCTTACTTCGTCCACATCGCCGTCAAACGCCCATCCAAGCGCATTCCCTCTACACCACCGCTGCAGCCGTGCTCCTGCGCCCTCGGAGGGGCTGTGCAGCAGGAATTCGCGTAGGCCCGCAAGTGAGCGCATGACGGGTTCGAACGAAAGTTGACGAACAATGCCGCGTTCCAACCGACGGCTTTCCTCCGGGGAGATCGGACCACGGCCGTCACTCTCGATTAGGGCCATCAACCACTCGCGCAGAAAGTCCAGCGAGGCGGAGGTGTTGTCCAGGCCACGCAGAGGGGCCAAGCCGCTCGGAGCGCCTCTGCGCAACGCAAGATATGTCCCTCCCGTGGCTCGCACTAGCAGTTCACCACCCCGGTCCTTGTCAAAGAAGACGATCGCACCACTGCGATCGACCAGGCTTTGCTCAAGCATCGCGAGGACAAAGGTCATCAGCGTCGTCTTGCCCTTGCCAACGGGCCCGAATATTGCCGTCATGCCGACGTCATTCTCGTGGGGGATGTAGTCGAAGGAAGTTCCACCGTTTGTGCGAAATCGCGCAACAGCATTGCCCCAGTGGCCGGAATCGGAACCGCTTGGGAAATTCTCAAATGAGACGAGCCCGGCAAAATTGTACGAGGTGATCGCCCCGGGGCGCGTGCGCCACCTGTTGTTCCCCGGGAGTTGGGACCAGTACGCGGCCTCCATGCCGATACCCTCTTGGACGATAACGGCGCCAGTGTCGGCCAGCCTTGCGCGCGCATTTGCTGCGCTATCTGCAAGGCTCTTGAGGCTGTCGGCATAGACGCACAGGCTCAGATGATGCGAACCCATCACGAACTCGTTGCTTGCCAGTCCGTCCTCTGCCTCGGCAAGTTCATTGATCTGGGTGAGAGCCTTGTCGCCGGCGCTCGTCATCTGGCTGGACTTAAGGCTAAGTTTCGCATGAGCTTGTGGCCGAGTGAGGAAGGAAAAGCTCTGGCTGAGGACAAGCGGGAAGTTGGCGGACAGCAAGGGATTTAGCATGCCTGGCCGCGTCGTCGCCGGATATTCACGGAACGAAAACAAAGATCCCACGGAGCTATCCCCGGGTCTTCGAATCTCAAGCGCCCGCTTCCCGCAGATGACCTGGTCAGTGTAGATTGAGGCGCCAAGTGAGCCGGTAACCATCGGAACCGGAAGAAACCGGCAAGTCATTATCAGCCGAAGCGCCTCACCAATTTCCGTAAAGAGCACGTTGCCTCTCTCACGAATACCCAACCGGCGCAGACCGTAACCGCCGAGTGAGCCTGCAATGATCTGCCAGAGGTCTTCCAGGCTTCGCATTTGGGTGGCCAGATCGCTGTCATTCCGTCTGGGGGATTTGGCAATGCGCCAGCCGATCTTGCCGATTGCGGTGCGGGGGAACACGACGACAGTGAGGAAGTGATCGTTGCGAAAGAGCTTTCCCGACAGCACACGGCTCTCGTAGGCCTCGCTCAGACTGCCAGCGAATGCACTTTGAAACTGGCGCGGTGCCGGCTCCGGCACGTCGTTATTTCGCACAAGATGAGCGTATAGCGTGACATTGTCATCGGCGATGTTGCGCAAGAGAGTGTTGAACGCGCGGCAGCGCGAGTTGCGCATCTCAGCGTCTTCCAAATCAAATGGCAGGCCGCTCACGTGTGCCATGGCCATGATCGATCCGTCTTCCAGAAGGACAACCTGGTCGCTTAAATGACCGACATACGGAAGATAGATCTCGCCAGATCTCTCGGTCCGGCCACTGGTGCCAAACATTACACCATTCCTCTTCCGCGTTTCGGCACTCTGATCGGATTGGCGCTGACGCTCGCGCCGCCCCAGACCGGCCCGTCCACGCTTCTGCCGGCGGTCTGCAAATAGAGGAGCGCGACGCTTGCGGCGTTATAGTCACGCTCAACAACCAGCCGTGCTCCAAACCAGAGTGGCACGAGCACGATTTCGTAGAGTGGATTCTGAAGTATAATGATGACGAGCCCAGCCAACATCATGAGCAATCCGGCCAGCGTCAGCGGCACCCCCAGAAACAGTGCGGGGCGTGTCGCCGCCACATAGAGGGTGCTCACTTCCAGCCGGTCGCTCATCAGCCACCGCCTATGAGCGCCTTGCCCAGGAAGCTGGCGCCGAACATGATGACGATCCCTCCAACGACACCCGCAACCAGGCCAAGTGAAGCACGACCGAACATCCAAGAGATACCGATGGCCACGAGTCCAAGCACGGCCAGTGATTGTCCGAAGGGGCCAAGTATGAAGGTGCAGATATTCTGGACCATCTTGGCGGGATCCGTCCCTCCGGTCACCTGAGCCGCGGCTGGCCCGCTGGAGAACACCGTCCACGCCGCGCCTGCAGCAGCGGCCGGTATATATTCAGCCGCCATGCGCAGCATGGAAAAAGGCGAAGGAACACGCGTTTTAAACGTACGAAGTATTTTGAGTGGCTTCATCATTGCATCTCCATGATTCAATCGAATACGAGTTTGTTCGGGTTCGAGGGTTCCCGCTCTTCCGCAGCCTGGCTGCCTGTCGGACCGGAGGGATCGGCCCCGGAGCGGTTTCGCTGATAGGACCCCCAAACGTCCCACGAATCTTGTGCGGGCTGCTTTTCATTAGTCTGTTGGCTCTGTTCGAGCAGAGGGGGCACGGTTTTCGGACCGGCTGCCTCAAGGTCTGGCACATCTTGAGCGGTCGGCTCCAGCGTTGTCTCAAGGTGACTTGAGATGTCGTTTGCGGCCGACTCGACCTTGCGTACATAACCGTTGGTGAAGCCACGCGTGACGTCGCCCGTGTTATAGGCCGAGATGGCACGGCGAAGCGCAAGTTGCTGCGCCGGAGCAGTCGTGCCGCCGGCATACCGGCTTTCAAGCAAGTGGGCGGCAGCCGTAAGCGAGGCGCAGGGCTCGAAAGCCTTTTCCGGCGTGAGATGGAGCATGGGAAAGTTGTTGCTGTTTATCTGCATCAACCCAACGTCGACAGAATGTTTTGCTTCGAGGCGGTCCTTGATGCCGCGCGTGGCTTCCAGGTGATCTATCCAGCGAAGCTGCTCACCTGTGGTGTTGTCATGAGCCACCAGCGTTTCAAAGCCACTTTCAATCTTGGCAATCGCGGCGAGGGTGGACGGCGCAACCCATGGAGCGCATTTGCGCGACAGGCTGTGGAACTCACGGGGAGAAAGTGGCGCGGGCTCGGCTGGGAGTGACATGGATGTCAACAGGACGATGGCCAGGGGCCAAGCTGCAATAAACATTCCCTATCACCTACCTTTCCAAGCCGCCGGACGAGTTCTGGCCCTGTCCGGCACGCGCTTATCGGGGAGGTTTGTTACTCTGTGATGTTCAATTTCAGCTTTTCGGTTTCAACTGAAGCAAAGACCGTGTTCGTGTCAGCATGGGTGAGCATCTTGCGCATGCGTGGGTGGCGCGGGCCCGATCAGCCAGCGACATCCGGAGCATCTTGGTATGATGACTCCTGTGCAGGATTGCTCGTCCCCGCCGTCCGTTGCTCCTGGACCGGGGCCCGCGACTTCGTCGTCATGGATGGTGATGGGATCTTCTGTCAGCGCCAAGCCAAGGACAAAATGGGAAGCTTGGCGGGTTTGTTCGGGCTCGGGATCACCGTGGGGAATCGACGAAGGCGATAAAGCAGCCCAACTTTGCCGGTATGCTGCCGGTGCTTTAAGAGCAGCCATGCGCGGCCCTGCACACTCAGATCATTGCTTGAGACGCGAGCTCGTCCGCGAAGCTGGCTCGAAGGCGCAAATCCGCGGGGGCGAGGGTCAACTGGGAAGACGTGGCGGCGCAGCCCATCCTGGTGCGAGCCTGGTTCAGCTGTTCGGCCGCCGCCGGCAACGGGTGGATCATGCACAGTCCCATCGGCAGAAAACCGCACGCCATTGACGGAGTGCGACGGCGCAATGGACAAGCATAGTGACACCCTCCAGATGGAGGGAGTTGCAGTAACTGAGAAATGTTAGCCCGGACGTTCACCGCAACCGGCGACCTGCCGGTCGCCCGAACAGCATTTGAGGCCGCCGGCCACCTTGGACGAAGCCGGCTTGGCAGGAGACATACTATTTGGCACAAGGCCGCTGCAGCGAATCACGGTCTTCTTCCGCCGACCGCCTCTCCGATCAACCAAACGCCGCGCTGCTCAACCATGTCCGAGCTGGATCCACGAGCCGGAGGATGTCGAGATGATCCAGGTCCGCAAACTCCAGGATGACGAGGATGCAAGGGCATAGCAGGAAACTTGGCATCCATGGGGACGAACTCGAATGGTATTGGCAGGCCTGCACCAACGGGGGAGCTCGAAGCGAAAAAGCGAAGGACCATACGGCAGGGTCATCTCGGCGCTTGGACCTGTCTGGTGGCCACGGGCTGCCTGGGTGCGGTCAATTCGCCAGGGATGAAAAGACCAGCACGAGCACGGCCTCACATTGGCCGCACGCAACGGCGAGTGGTATCAAGGGGCAGCTGTTCTGCGTCGGTGCCCCAGGGTTGCTCGGCAACAGGTTTAGACAAGGGGATTCAAGATTGAAGGTGTGCCGTTGAAACATGTTCTTGTCATTGACGATGATGCCGCAATGCGGCGCCTCATCGCCGAGTATCTCATGATGCATGCCCTGAAGGTAACCGCAGTCCACGATAGCAAGCAGTTTGACTATGTTCTTTCACATGAGCCAGTCGATCTCGTGGTTGTTGACCTTAACCTAGGCCGGGAGGATGGACTTGCGATTGTCCGCAATCTGGCGACAAAATCGGATGTTCCTATCATAGTGATCAGCGGCGACCGGCTTGATGAGGCGGAAAAAGTGGTTGCACTGGAGCTCGGCGCAACCGATTTCATTCCCAAGCCTTTCGGGATGCGCGAATTCTTGGCCCGCATTCGAGTAGCGTTACGCGAGCGCATTTCTAGTCCGCGAACCAGAGATCAGCGCTCATTTCGCTTTGGGGCCTGGAAGCTCAGCGTGAAGCAGCGGCGACTGATCTGTGCGGAGCGTGGCGAGGTCAAGCTTACCGCATGTGAGTTCAATCTCTTGATCGCATTTCTGGAGAACCCCCGCAACGTGCTATCCAGAGAACGGCTTTTGCTCGCGAGCCGTGTGCGTGGAGAAGAGGTGTACGATCGAAGTATCGATGTCCTAATCATGCGCTTGCGTCGAAAGCTGGAGGCTGATGCGGCCAATCCTCGCCTAGTCAAGACATGCCGTGGTGCAGGGTACTTCTTCAACGCTGACGTAGACGTTAGCTACGGAGGTACCTTGGCCGCGTGACAGGAGCTATTCAGGAGATTGGCTGACGAGGCTGATCAAGCGTAAGACCGTATGTCCGCTTCAGCCGGTGAGGTGGCTCGCCCTACACTGCGCGTCCGAGGGTTGCTCGGGCGGTCCGAGCCGATCCTCATCACAGGAGGACGAGCCGTGGCAGATTATAGGGAAGCATTTGTCGGAATCGATGTCGCCAAGCTGAGGAATGCCATCGCGATTGCGGAAGCCGGCCGGGAAGGAGAGGTTCGGTTCTTCGGCGAGGTCGACGCATCGGATACGAGCATGCGCCGCGTTATCCAACGGATCGCCGCCAAGTTCGATCGCATCCACCTCTGCTACGAGGCGGGCCCAACCGGCTATGGCCTTTACCGGCTGATCCGTTCCCTTGGCCATGAATGCACCGTGGTCGCGCCATCGCTGATTCCAAGGAAGCCTGGCGATCGGGTGAAGACGAACCGCCGGGATGCTCTTTCATTGGCAAGGCTGCTGCGCGCCGGCGAACTGACGGCGGTATGGGTTCCCGATGAAGATCACGAAGCCATGCGAGATCTCGTTCGCGCCCGGGCAGCCGCAGTTGAGACGCTGCGGGTCCATCGCCAGCAGGTGAGCGCTTTCATGCTCAAGCATGGGCGTGCCTATCCGCGCACGAAGAACTGGACCATGCGCTACCTGCGTTGGTTGCAGGAGCAGCGTTTCGATTATCCTGCACATCAGATCGCGCTCCAGGAAATGGCCGAAGCGGTGCGCGTCTCGAAAGAGCGTGTGGAACGGCTTGAGCGCGTGATCGAAGAGTTCATCCCGAACTGGTCGCTGGCGCCGATCGTGGGAGCGCTCCAGACATTGCGTGGGGTCGATCTGATCGTCGCCGTGACGTTCGCCACCGAGGTCGGCGACGTAAGCCGTTTTGAGAGCCCTCGCCAGCTCATGGGCTATCTGGGCCTCGTTCCCGGCGAGCGGTCGACTGGAGAGACAATCAGGCGTGGCGGCATCACCAAGGCAGGCAATGGCCGCGTTCGCCACATGCTAGTCGAGAGCGCCTGGACCTATCGACATCCACCGCGGATCGGCAAGGCGAAGCTGTACCGGTTGGAGCAGGCACCGCCGAAAGTCCGCGAGATCGCATGGAAGGCTCAGGCCCGCCTGACGACCCGGTATCGAAAGCTGGTTGCGCGAGGCAAGCGAACGACGGTGGTCTGCACGGCGATCGCCCGCGAACTAGTCGGCTTCATGTGGGCCGTCGCCAGGGAGGCACGCTCCACCTGATCGCTCGCCGCGGCAGTGTACACCTCGCGCATGGGCGGAGGCGGGACCACGGCAGGGGAATGCCCGTCAGACGCTTTGTGGCCGGCAAATTGACCGACGCCCGCAGTAAGATAGGAACAGCCCCGGACGCACAATCGGGAATGCGGTAGCCAACCCGCGCATCAGAGCTTGATCACCGACGTCCTTCAGTTCCGCCTCCACCCATGCGCGCTCATCAGAATGAGCAGCCGTTCCTCGGATCGGGCGACCTCCTGCGTTCCAAACCTTGACAGCGGACATCAGAGCGGTGTTCTCAGGCCACGGCCTTTAGCTCGGGCGCCCGGATGTAGGCCAAAGGCAGCAGGTCGTTGATCTGGCTGTTCGGATGGCTGTTGACGATCCTGGTGAGGACGTCGGCGACTAGCCGAGTGGCTCGACACCATTGAGCTTGCAGGTTTCGATCAGCACGCAATGACTGCCCAGTGTTCGGCACCGCCGTCGAGCCAGCGAAGAGCGCGTTCTTGCGGGATTGAGCGCTCGACGGTGTTGCTATCGATCTCGATACGGCCGTCGTCAAGGAAGCGCGAGAGGCCTTCCCAGCGTGAGAGCGTGTAGCGGATTGCCTCGGCGAGCTTGGTCTTCTGACTGATCAGGCCGAGCTTTTCGCGCAGTAAGGTTCAAGATCGGCGACAATAGCGCGGCTATTTTCCTGACGCATCGCACGGCGTTCATTGGCCGATCGGCCGCGGATATCGTCCTCGATCTTGAGGTCGGCGATCGTCTCAGCTCCTGGCTGGCGATCGGCGAGTTCCAGGCCTACAGTCGCCTGCCAACAGTGCCAGCCTGATCAATTACGGCGAGAGCTACCGGTCCGGAGAGCGCATCAGCGCCTCTGTCGTCAAAAGAGCTGTTCTGCTTGACCCCAGCCATGGAGCTCAACGCCCCGCGTCGGAGCGCTCTCTGCTTCTGAAGGAAGCCATTAGGTCCGCTCGGGCTTGATCGGAGGGGCTGATGGACGTCGTGGTTGCTTCGCTCGGCTGCCGCCCCATGGCGAGGCTTTGCGGATTATCAGTCCTCTGCCTCTTCGCCGGTCTCAACAGCGCTGTGTAATGTTCATTGTTGATGATGACGCCTCCGCTGTTCACGAGGTTGCTCCTGTCAAGTGTACTCGTCAGCTCGTCCTGCGCCTCGCGCGACTTGCTCAAGTGCTGGTCAAACGGCGCTGGCGCGACTTGTCGGGCTTGCTGCTCTTGCAAGACGGCGTGTTGCACCCGCGACCCGGCTGCTGCAAAAGCATCGGCGGGGATTGCGGCAAGCTCGTGCGGCAAGCGGCCGTGCCTCAGTCGGTTTTGCAGCGCCTGCCGATCGGGGACGAGGTAGTCGAGGTGCAGCGGCAGCTGCGGGACTGGCCGTTCTTCATTCGCCAATCGAAGAACCAGCTCGCGCGTGCCATCCACCACGAAGACGCCGCAATCAACACCGTTGTTCTGCTGCGCCATGACGGGTGTCACCAGGGTGGTCGCGTCCAGTCTTGTTGCGAGCTCTATTGCAGGCGCGTTGTTGTATCCCCGTCCATAGCTCTGATGGATGGAGTCGTAGTGATAGGCGACCGTTCTTTCCGGGTCGCGGCGATCAACGAGCAGCAGCGACCAATGCTCAGTGCGTCCCTCGTTCTCCGCCGTAGCCATAGGATTGCCACTGTTCACCGGCAGGAACACGAAGTCGGCTGGGGCGTCGTTTTGATGGTAGATCGACAGCAACCTACCTTGCACGTCCCCGTCGTGACGGCGCAGTTGCTGGGAGACCAAGGGATCCACCAGCCGCGTTCGGGCGGCGAGCGCTGGGTGGGCCGCCTGCAGGTACTGCTCCAGCAACTGGTAATCCCTGTGGATATGGACGTCGTCCAGCAGGTCGGTGGCCCCGAGAACCGCCCCCCGGGGGAGGTTAGACGAGCCTGACGGAAGCGTTCCGATCCGTGCATCGGAAGAGGTGGTCAGATCGATTAACGGAACACCGCGATAGGTGTCTGACAGCCTCGTGGTCGCTGGCGAGACGGGTCCTGGAGCCCTTGCCGGTACTGCTGCCGCTGCAGATGCACTCATCGGACCGCGATCGACGAGCCAAAAGTCGTTGCGCCCTTCTGGCCTCTCGGCGGCGTAGCCCTGACCTTTAATCTCGTAGTTCCATTGCGGCTTTTCCGCATCCGGCACGAGGTCATGGCGGTCCAAGAAAGAGAGCATCGCGTCTGGGGCGTGTTGAGTCCCATGGGGAAAGCCTTTGGGGACGGTGAATGAGACGTTTATGGAGTTCTCGATCGTAGCGGGGGGTGCCTCAGACCTTGCGAAGGGCGCGGCCTCCGCATGCAGCCTTCCGATGTATTCGGACCTTGTCCCTTGAACCGATAGCCCTTCCAATGGCAACTGCTGCCTGGGAGGCTGCATCGGCACGCGGCCGGCTGAATTGCCGATTTCGCTCAGCGGCGGCTGAATGGCGGCGGCTTGCGGCGTATTCAGGGCCCTCTGCCTCTCCGCTGGCCGCAACAGCGCCGTCGAATGTTCATTGTTGATGATGAACCGCTCGGGTGGCAGGAGGTTGCCCCGGTCAAGCGCATCCGGCCAGGGCCGGTGTTGGCTGGCAGCTAACGCTGGCGGGGCGGCGGCCTCAACTCCGGCGTGCCCAGAGCCGGCCGCCGCGAAAGCGTCCGTCACGCTTCTGTCTGACGCAGACTCCATATCGCGAACCCGTCCCAACGCCCAGCGGAGATTGCGGCTGCCTGGAAGCAACGTCTCGGCGAATTTCATCCGTGAATCATGATCCAGCCTAGAGATCGTCAGGCCCCGACTCTCCAGCGCTTCAGAAAATCTGCGAAGACTACGACCATAGACAACACGGGAGGTTGAGGCCAAGCTGCTGTCACTGGCCACTTGTTCCAAGACCTGCGCGTCTGCCTTTGAGGGCACCGGCACTCGCCGCCGGCCAGGCGCCGAATAGCCCGGCTCATGATACGCACGCAGGACGTTCAATGCCGTCTTTATATCACCGTTTTTCGGAAAGAAAGCATCGACGTGATCGACTAGGGATTGGTGATTTTTTAGATCAGTCGCTTGGCCGCGAGCGCCGAGATCATTCGCCAATTGGCGAAGTGCAGACGTGTATATTCGGACCGTGCTCTCGCTATATTTTTGCTGAACCGCAGCGTGAGTGATCGCCCGATCAATAAGGTCCCGGTGTTCGTCGGACAGATGGGGATAGCGGGCAGCACGGGCGCCACTCGCGACAGGTTCGGCTCGGCGCGGCTCGGCCACGTGCTGCTCAAAGCCCGCTTGCCGGGCCTGGCCCGCAACCGGCAAGAGGTCATGGCGGTCCAAGGAAGAGAGCATCGCGTCTGGGACGGGTTGAGTCCCATGGGAGAAGTCTTTGGGGACGGCGAATGAGACGTTTATGGAGTTCTCGATGGCAGCGGGGGGTGCCTCAGACCTTGCGAAGGGCGCGGCCTCCGCATGCAGCCTTCCGATGTGTTCGGACCCTGTCCCTTGAACAGGTACCCCTTCCAATGGCAATTCACCCAACTGCTGCATGGGGGGCTGCATCGGCACGCGGCCGCCTGAATTACCGATTTCGCTCAGCGGCTGCTGAATGGCGGTGGCTTGCGGCGTATTCAGGGCCCTCTGCCTCTCCGCTGGCCGCAACAGCGCTGCGTAATGTTCAGTGTTGATGATGACGCCCCCGGTGTTGCTCCTGTCAAGTGTACGCGTCAGCTCGTCATGGGCCTCGCGCGACTTGCTCAAGTGCTGGTCAAACGGCGCTGGCGCGACTTGTCGGGCTTGCTGCTCTTGCAAGACGGCGTGTTGCACCTGCGACCCGGCTGCTCCAAAAGCTTCCGCGGGGATTGCGGCAAGCTCGTGCGGCAAGCGGCCCTGCCTCAGTCGGTTTTGCAGCGCCTGCCGATCGGCGACGAGGTTGTCGAGGTGCAGCGGCCGCTGCCGTTCCGGCCACTCTTGGTTCGCCAATCTCTGAACCAGCGCGCGCGTGCCGTCCACCACGAAGACGCCGCAATCAACACCGTTGTTCTGCTGCGCCATGACGGGTGTCACCACGGTGGTCGCGTCCAGTCTTGCTGCGAGCTCTCGTGCAGGCGCGTCATTGTATCCCCGTCGATAGCTCTGATGGATGGAGTCGTAGTGATAGGCGACCGCTCTTTCCGGGTCGCGGCGATCTACGAGCAGCAGCGACCAATGCTCGTTGCGTCCCTCATTCTCCGCCGTAGCCATAGGATTGCCACTGTTCACCGGCAGGAACACGAAGTCGGCTGCGACGTCGTTTTGATGATAGATGGACAGCACCGTATGTTGCGCGTCTCGGTCGTGACGGCGCAGTTGCTGGGAGACCAAGGGATCCACCAGCCGCGTTCGGGCGGCGAGCGCTGGATCGGCCTGCTGCAACTGCTGCTGGAGGAATTCGTAATCCCTCTGGATATGGGCGTCGCTCAGCAGTTCGGTGGCCCCGAGCACCGCCCCCGCGGGAAGGTTGGACGAACCTGACGGAAGCGCTGCGATCTGTGCATCGGAGGAGGTGGTCAGATCGACCAACGGAACACCGCGATAGGTGTCTGACAGCCTGGCGGTCGCAGGCAAGCCGTGTGCTGGAGCCCTTGCCGGTACTGCCGCCGCTGCAGCTTCCCTCATCGCACCGCGATGGACAAGCCAAACGTCGTTGCCTCCTTCTGGCCTCCGGGCGGTGTAGCCGTGACCTTTAATCTCGTAGTTCCATTCCGGCTTGTCCGCGTCCGGCAAGAGGCCCTGGTGATCCAGGAAAGGGAGCATCGCTTCTGGGACGCGTTGAGTCCCATGGGAGAAACCTTTGGGGACGGCGAATGAGATGTTTATGAAGTCCTCGAGCGCAGCGGGGGTCGCCTCAGACCTTGCGGAGGGCGCGGCCTCCGCATGCAGCCTTCGGATATGTTCGGCCCCTGTGCCTTGAACGGGTACCCCTGCCAATGGCAATTCACCCAACTGCTGCATGGGGGGCTGCATCGGCACGCGGCCGCCTGAATTGCCGATTTCGCTCGGCGGCTGCTGAATGGCGGCGGCTTGCGGGGCCCACTGCCTCTCCGCTGGCCGCAACGGCGCCGTCGAATGTTCATTGTTGACGATGAACCGCTCGGGTGGCGGGAGGTTGCCCTGGTCAAGCGCATCCGGCGAGGGCCGGATCTGCTGTTGGCTAGCAGCTAACGCTGGCGGGGCGGCCTCAACTCCGGCGTGCCCAGAGCCGGCCGCTGCCAAAGCGTCCGCCACGATCCTGTCTGACGCGGGCTTCGCATCGCGAACCCGTCCCAACGCCAAGCGGAGATAACGATTGCCTGGAAACAACCCCTCGGCGAGTTTGATCCGCGAATCATGATCCAGCCCAGAGATCGTCTGGCCCTGACTCTCAAGCGCCTTAGAAAAATTGCGAAGATTACGACCATAGATAAGACGGGTGGTTAAGGCCAAGCTGCTGTCACTGGTCACTTGTTCCAAGACATGCGCGTCTGCCTTTGAGGGCGCCGTCACTGGCCACCGGCCAGTCGCTGAATAGCCCGGCTCATGATACGCACGCAGGACGTTCAACGCCGGCTTTATGTCCTTGTTTTGCGGAAAGAAAGTATCGACGTGATCGACCAGGGATTGGTGATTTTTTAGATCAGTCTCTTGGCCACGAGCGCCGAGATCATTCGCCAATCGGCGAAGCGCAGACGAGTATATTCCGAGCGTCGGCGCGCTATGGTGTTGCTGAGCCGCAGCGTGGGCGATCGCCTTATCAATCACGTCCCGGTGTTCGTCCGACAGATGGGGATAGCGGGTAGCAGAAGTCGCTGAATAGCCCGGCTCATGATAGGCACGGAGGGCGTTCAACGCCCTCTTTATTTCCTCCTTATTCGGAAGAAAAGCATCGACGTGATCGACCAGGGATTGGTGATTTTTTAGGTCAGTCGCTTGGCCACGAGCGCCGAGATCATTTGCCAATCGGCGAAGTGCATACCTGTATTTTAGGACCGTGCTCTCGCTATATTTTTGCTGAGCCGCAACGTGGGCGATCGCCTTATCAATAAGGTCCCGGTGTTCGTCGGAAAGATGGGGATAGCCGGTAGCACGGGCGCCACTCGCGACAGGAGCCGGATCGGCTCGGCGCGGCTCGGCCACGTGCTGCTCAAAGCTCACTTGCCGCGCCTGGCCCGCATCCGGCAAGAGGCCATGGTGGTCCAAGGAAGAGAGCATCGCGTCTGGGACGTGTTGAGTCCCATGGGAGAAGTCTTTGGGGACGGCGAATGGAACGGGTGGCAGGTGGTTGCCCTGGTCAAGCGCATCCGGCCAGGGCCGGTGTTGGCTGGCAGCTAACGCTGGCGGGGCGGCGGCCTCAACTCCGGCGTGCCCAGAGCCGGCCGCTGCGAAAGCGTCCGTCACGCTTCTGTCTGACGCGGACTCCATATCGCGAACCCGTTGCAGCGCCAAGCGGAGATAGGGGTGGCCTGGAAACAACGTCTCGGCGAATTTGATCCGCGAATCGTGATCCAGCCCAGAGATCGTCTGGCCCCGACTCTCAAGCTCCTCAGAAAATCTGCGAAGACTACGACCATAGACAGCACGGGTGGTTGAGGCCAACCTGCTGTCATTGGTCACTTGTTCCAAGACATACGCGTCTGCCTTTGAGGGCACCGTCACTGGCCACCGGCCAGTCGCTGAATAGCCCGGCTCATGATACGCACGCAGGACGTTCAACGCCGGCTTTATATCCTTAATATCATTGTTTTTCGGAAAGAAAGCATCGACGTGATCGACCAGGGATTGGTGATTTTTTAGATCAGTCGCTTGGCCGCGAGCGCCGAGATCATTCGCCAATCGGCGAAGCGCAGACGAGTATATTCGAAGCGTCTCCGCGCTATGGTGTTGCTGAGCCGCAGCGTGGCCGATCGCCTTATCAATAACGTCTCGGTGTTCGTCGGACAGATGGGGATAGCGGGTAGCAGGGGCGCCAGCAGTCGCTGAATAGCCCGGCTCATGATACGCACGCAGGACGTTCAACGCCCTCTTCATATCATCGTTTTTCGGAAAGAAAGCATCGACGTGATCGACCAGGGATTGGTGATTTTTTAGATCAGTCGCTTGGCCACGAGCGCCGAGATCATTCGCCAATCGGCGAAGTGCATACGTGTATTTTCGGACCGTGCTCTCGCTATATTTTTGCTGAGCCGCAACGTGAGTGATCGCCTTATCAATAACGTCCCGGTGTTCGCCGGAGAGATGGGGATAGCCGGTAGCGCGGGCGCCACTCGCGACAGGATCGGCTCGGCGCGGCTCGGCCACGTGCGGCTCAAAGCCCGCTTGCCGGGCCTGGCCCGCATTCGGCAAGGGGTCAAGGCGGCCCACGAAAGGGAGCATCGCGTCTGGGACGCGGTGAGTCCCATGGGAGAAGCCTTTGGGGACGGCGAATGAGACGTTTATGGAGTTCTCGATCGCAGCGAGGTGCTTCTCAGACCATGCGGACGGCGCGGCCTCCGCATGCAGCCTTCGGGTGTGTTCGGACCCTCTCCCTTGAACGGGTACCCCTTCCAATGGCAATTCACCCAATTGCTGCATGGGGGGCTGCATCGGCACGCGGCCGCCTGAATTGCCGATTTCGCTCAGCGGCTGCTGAATGGCGGCGGCTTGCGGCGTATTCAGGGCCCTCTGCCTCTCCGCTGGCCTCAATAGCACTGTGGAATGTTCATTGTTGATGATGACCCACCCGGGTGGCAGATGGTTGCCCTGCTCAAGCGCATCCGGCCAAGGCCGGATCTGCTGTTGGCTGGCAGCTAACGCTGGCGGGGCGGCGGCCTCAACTCCGGCGTGCCCAGAGCCGGCCGCTGCGAAAGCGTCCGCCACGATGCTGTTGAGGTCACCCGGTCCAGCGGGCATCCCTGGCTCGCTGAAAAGAGACGAGGCGGCTTGATCCTGCCCTCGCTCAAGCCCTGCGCTCAATTGTTCAAGTCGCAGAACCTCTTCTGGATTGGTTGGCGACTCGTCAGCTTGATTGAACAGCCTCCGGGCCTCGGCAAGGTGCTGCTCATCGCCCACTTGCCGGGCCTGGCCCGCTTGCCCCTCTTCCAAGCCGGCGTCCTGCACCTGCGACAAAGCTGTTACACGGGATGGATTACTATTTCGCGGGTCCACACTAGCCTCACATCAAACTGTATCGTCAAAGTCCTGCGCTAATCCACGCAGCGGCTCATCGAGTTGAGATTCTGCCGAGAGCCCCTCGTCTGCTATCGTCAAGGGTGCCGGCTCCGGGAGGGCGCCTGTCTGGCTTTCAAAGATGCGTTTCAGAATGCGATCCGAATAATATCGCACCTTCCTCAATTGCAATGGTGGCAGACCTTTGATGAGAACGATCTCGTACTCGTCATTAAGTAGCCGCACCTGTTCGGGACGCAACAGCGGTGCACCCTGATGTGAATTCTGGATGTTCCAATCGAACGTGCGCGCCTGGCTGTAGGAAATCGATTGGGCTTGAAACGTGTATTCACCGATAGCTTTGGAAATGTAGTTCGGAGTCTCGTCATCGGCAGTGGCCATGAACACTTGCAGGCCGGTATTGCTGAGAAAATTCTGCTTGCCAGCCTCGCCATAGGCCCCCGTCAGTGCGGAGAGGCTCTGGATGATGAGCATGAAGCGACCCTTGTAGCCCGCGATGGTCGTAATTGCGGTCTCGATCGCCTCCAGCTTACCCAAGTGCTTGAACTCATCGAGCAGAAAGAGAACCTCGTTCTTTTCATCCCGGCGGGGCAGCGACCGCTGCAGAATTGAAACGATTTGCTGAAAAAACAAGCGTATCAAAGGCGCGATCACCTCAAGATCGTTCGGACCAACACAAAGATAGATGCACGTTCTGCGACGGCGAAGATCATAGACCGAAAAGTCCGAGCGACTTGTAGCTGCCTTTACAGCGGGATCCGCCCACAAATTGAGCCCGCCATCGCCGAGCACGGAAGTGTAGGAGGTCAGGATTTTCGTGTCGTTCCCCGCCATGTCGTCGAATATGCGTTGTGCCTCTTTGTTCTGGGTCTCCATGGCGAGTCGCGCGAAGAGCTTAAACTTCTCCCCCGGCTGGGCGAAGAGATCATAGACGGCGCCGATTGTTGGCGTGCCCCGCTCGATGCAGGCAAGGATCCCCGCGACAAAGATATCTCGCGCGCCGCTGACGAAACCTTCCGCGCCCTCCCCCTTCGCCGTAATCAGGTTTGCGGCCAAGCGGCGGGCTTCGGTGAATTGCAGCTGTGGAGGCAGCGCTATAAGATCCAACAGCGGATTGTAGCAGTTTGTGCGCCGCTCCGAATCCAGCGGCGCGAATTTGAACACGTCGTCGCCTGCGGCTTTGCGCGCCCTCGAGGTGAGCTCAAAGAGCTCCCCTTTGACATCCAGAGCTATCACTGAGCCTTTGAATGTAAGTAGCGTTGGAATGACTATGCCGACGCCCTTGCCAGCGCGCGTCGGTGCAACGATGAGGCTGTGAGGCTGCTCGCCATTGGTCAGGTAGTAGCCAGGCCAGAAAGGGCCACTCGTCTTCCCAAATACCGGGCCTGTCACGCCACGGTATCGTCGCAGATATCCGGTGCGTCGCATTTCATCCACTCGAGCCCAACGAGCCGTCCCGTGGTGTTCGAGCTTGTGGCGTAATACGATCCGCTGAATCAGCAAGACGACCGCGGACGTCGAGAGCAAGATAGCTGCGCCCCGATAGAAGACGGGGGTTGCGAAACCCAGATAGAAGGGGGTCTCAAACCAAAAGGCACGGACGTCAAACGTCATCAAAGCCTCGCCGCTACCCCCGTGGCGGAACGTTGCGTACAGACTTGCCGCGCAGAAGCCCAAGGCGAGCGAGCACGCGATGCTAATGGCTATGTTTGGGGGCGTCGTTTTTGTTGAGGGCATTGTTCCATTGCCGGATTAGCCGTAGCTAGTGCTGCGCTTGCTTCAGACACCGAACCGACGTCGCGCGATGTCGCCGCTCGACAGATCGATGCCGCAGCGGGTGGTGCGATGCTTGCATCGACCACCCGAAGACGTGGTTTTTGAAAGTTACACTAAGCAGGTACGTCAACGGACAGCGAATTGGAAACGGCAAGGCCGTGAACGGAATTCGGGAGAGAAGGCGTCACTGTACCATGGCCGAGACCTCAACGGCCCGAGCGATCTCTGCTTCTGGAGGCAGCCATCAGGTCGTCTCGAGCGTGACTGAAGTCGTGGTTAATGGCCTGACCGACTAGACCACCCCGCTGCAGCTGTTCATAGGAGATTTGCGCGCTTGTCGCACGGACTGCAGCCTCAAGACCTGCTATATGGCCGTCCAGATTCGCATTCCGTTCCGCTGCTGCATACCGCGGCGGAGGCATGTTCTGCAACAGACCATGCAGGTGGGGAAGTGAGCTAGCTTGCGCCTGTTGATTTGCGTCTAATTCATGATACACGGCGATAATGGCATTTTGTGCGTTCTCCTTGACCATGTGGTGATTATGAGGATCAGCCGCCAATTCAATGGCCTGCTCAAAAATGCGGGATTTATTTGCATCATTAAACTTACCGAAGTTTTGTGAAGCGTAAAGAGCTCCGAGAGCTTGCTCCGGTGGCTCCATGTTGCCAATGCGATTAACAACAGCATCTTGCATCTGTGGCGTTATGTAATTGGCTATACTACTGACCGCTCTGACTTGCTCCAATGCGACGTTATCCGGCTGGTACCCCAATCCGTCTGTCAATTTCCGGGCCAGCTCCATGGCTGATTGTCCGAGCTGATTGGCCCGCCTTTCAAATTTCGCGAGGTCAGTTTCTGGCCCGGGTTGAGTGCCCCGAACGGCTGTCCGCGCTTGCGTCCCGAGGTCTTTGAAGCCCCCAAGATTTCGCGCTGTATCGCGCGGGTTAGCGGTTACCAGCCGTTCTGCAACATCGCTCAATGGCCCCTCTGGAAGGTCCAGGAGGCCACTGCGTCTTCCCCCGCCTTGGGATGAACTTGCAGCTGCGCGTGCCCGTTTGTTATCGCGATCCATTGCTCGGTCTCCAAAGTCGCTATTCTACCCAATGAGGTTACCACCAAAGCTTGACCTGCTGAACCGATATGATGTTACAGTTGTAGTCTGGCAGAGGGTTCCCAGCTCTGTGGGTCTGCCAAGAGCCCGCCTGAGCCAAGGAAAATATGATGAGGCTGGCATCAAATGCGATGAGTGGGGTCTGCCCGAGGGCATGAATGGCACGCCGTCGCCGACTCTTTCACCTCCCCCTTCCGGTTCCTTGCAAGAGCCCGGCATGAGATCCCCCGCAGCAGGTTCTCCTTTGGGCGCAGGCTTGCATGCTCGACGGTTTCGATGAGGACCATCGCCCACTCCGGCTGATCAGCCGCGGCCGAGCTGTCGTGCTCCCTCGGCAAGGAAATCAGTCGCGACCTGACCGGCAATTTGCGCCGCGCCGCGCCAATAGCATCGCTGTACCATGCCACCGCCAAGGCATTCCTGCCGCAGGCCACCCGTGGCAATCCCCCGGCCCAACCGGCGCCAGGCGAGGAGCAAAGGTCCGACGGCAAAAACGCGCGCGGGCGGGCAGCACGGCATCGCGCAATGCCGCTCCGTTCTCGACGCGGCCGCCTGTCGTCTATGTGCCGCGGTCGTCAGCACCAGCCCGCGGCGAGCCAACCGTCGGCTGGGCGATCGCGACGTCTTCAATGCCTTTGTTCCGGGGTTTTCTCAACGGGAGTCGCCTGGCGCAGCCACCTCGGAAAGGACGGCATACTTCAGCGCCACCTTGACCGGGTGCAATTGCCGCGCGGCTTTGCGCCCCAACCGCATTGATGCAGGCCCGCCATCGACTAACTTGCTTTGGCTGCAATCCCCTCGACTCACAGAAACCTTTCCCCAAAGACGGTCGGTTTCTCGCGCTCCTGTCCGGGGCCAACTGTGGATGGTCCTACGATCGGGTCAAAAGAGTTCGATGGATGAGGGTGCAAGTGGCGCCGACGCGCTCTGCTTGTCAGACGCCATTGGTATTACCGCGGGAATGCAGCCATCCTGACACCATGCCTGTTTTTGGGCAATTCAACGTGTTGCGTCTTTTGCCGATGCCCCCGCCTCTCGTCGCCGAGTCAGCTCTGGCTTGCGTGGTCGCGACCGAAGACCTCAAGCCTATGGCCAGCCAGAACGACAGTGTCGACTTTGCAACAATGTCAGAGGTCCGACTGACACGGGCGGCCCACAACCGTGCAGTTGAAAGCTTTTCTCTTTTGGCACGCTTGGTGCAGCAGATGATCCTAAACTTGCGCGGAACCGCGATAGACCGAGAGGGGAATCCCAGGAATGAACATGACAGGCATCATTGCGTCGGTCGCTGTCGACTTTGTCTGTCTGCCAGCGGTTGGAACAGATGGATCCTACAAAGCGGCATTTCACGTCCTGGGCGAACCCGATGCGGAGAGCAACATGGCGGTCAGCGTTTTTCACGTGTGAAAGCCTGTGACGCGGTTCGAACTTAGTTCGACCGCAACCTATGGGAACAGGGAGCCGATCTGCAGCCAGAGCCAAGGCACAGTGACCGAGATCTACCACGATCACTGCAACATCGACGAGATCGTTGGATCATCAGGCACAGTTGAGGACACCAACTATGATGGGAGCATCGACAGCGGCGACGGGTAGGCAAGCCTGCTTAGCGACCAGCATCAGGTTGCTACTTCGAAGGAGCCTCTCACATCGAAGGCATCGTAGAGCCGGCCAGAGTTGCCTCTCGCCTGAAGCCGAGGCGCGCGTCAAACCATTGTCGCCGTGCAGGTCTTTGCCGCCCTGTGCAATTTGGGAGACCACGCATCAATGAAGCGGATCAGCTTGCTTCTAATGAGCGCATTTCGGGGTTCGGACCTGTGTCCCTCATGAAGAGAGTGGTTCGATCCGGCACAGACCCTTGGGCGGGGGGGCTTGGTTGAGCCGGTGCCGGACCGAACCGTCTCAGGCAACGCCGGCTATGTCGAGGGATATTGCGGCAACTTCGTGGCCAAAACGTGGGGGTAATGTGTCGTGGATTCACCGATTCCAACACGCGCGTTGCAAACGTGACTGGAAGTTTAAGAAACCGCGCAGCGCCGCTGAGTTTGTCGGGAGTTCTGCACGTGGGCGGCTAGCTTGGCTGTAAAATAGCCGCCCGATCAGGCGTCGGATTCAGGAAGGGAAAAACTCGCAATGTTGTTTCCGCGGGGCGCCGGGCGACATACAAGCCAGCCGGTGTCGCCCGGCCACATAGAATTCGACCATCTCCTTCGAAGGGCTCACAACAGAAAAACGTGTGTATCAGGACATTCGGATCCGAAGCAGAAGTCATGCGCTTCAATCTTGCGGACTGACGCAATGGCCCGGCGATTTTTCATGACCGGGCAAGGCCGTTCCGTTTGTCGGCGATGCCGGAATGGCGAAACGGCCCCGAGTCGGGAGTACATAGGTGAGGCGAGCCGGCCGGGTGTAGGGTCGGGCTCTCGGCCGTTCGGGGAGACGGCATGAGCGGCAGGGTTTCGCGGCGCCAGTTCATCGCAGCGGCGGCTGGTGCGGGGATCGCGGTCAAGATCGGTTTTCTGGGCCGGCCCGCTGCGCCCATTGCCAATTCTCCCGGCCGTTCGCCAAACTGGATCGGACCGGACGGTCGGCCGCGTTTTCGGATGGACGCCGTGGCCAAGGTCACCGGGGAAAAGACCTTCACCCGCGATTTTCGCGCCCGTGACATAGCGGGCTGGCCGCAAGAACAGAGCCACGCGTTCCTGATCCGCGGCACCCGGGCCGACGCTCCGTTCGACGGGCTGAACCTCTCACTGCTGGGCGGAGGTCTCAAGCCCGACCGATTGATAGTCGGCGAAGACCTTGTGCGCGATGGTCTTGCGCCGCCGGAAACGACGGCTCCCGGCTTCTATGGCGACATGTTCCTGGTGCCAAAGGGGCGCATTCCGCGCCTGCTCGGTCAGCCAGTCGCGCTCTTGATCTACAAGGATTTCGCGCGGTTCGACGCGGCCAAGCGGTTGGTCCGTTTCGCCAAGGGCATCGTGCGCTGGGGCGCGGTCGGCGGCTACGAAACGCCACCTCATTACGGCGCCAGCCGGTTCGTGCGCATCGGCGGTACGATATCGGATGAAACCGCTCCGCTCGAAGGCACCACCATCTACGGCAGTTTCGACGGCGATCGGGTCGTCTGGCCGAAGCCGGATCGGAGCGGCGATGCGGCGGCCCGCGCCCTGTGGGCGGCGGGCGAGATCGAGCGTGAGATCACGGCTGCCGGGGACGGCGCGTTGGTCCTGAAGCGAAGCTATTTCTCGCAGTCGACCGACGCCTGCGCGATGGAAGCCGACAATGGCAATGCCTGGTTCGAGCCGGGCAGTTCGACCCTGCACGCACTCATCGCGACCCAATCGCCTTACGAGGTGGCGACCTCGACGCTGGAAATGCTGTCGAAATCGCGGTTCGCGGTGAAGGCGCTCGAGCTTTCGATCGGTTACACGGTCGGATACGGCACCAAGGATCATTCGATCTTTCCCTACTACGCCGTCCTGGCTGGCCTCTATGGCGACGGGCGCCCGGTGCGTCTTGCCAACGACCGCTTCGAGCAGTTCCAGATGGGGTTGAAGCGCCATGCCTTCTGGATGGAGAATACGCTTGTCGTGGATCGCTCCACGCACGCCTTCCGCATCATGAGAGGCAACTATCGCACGGATGCCGGAGGACGGCGCAATTTCTCGCCCGAGGTTGGCAAGGTCGGGGCCAGCGCGGCGCAGAGCATCTATTATCTGCCGAAGAGCGATTTCTCGGTCGAGGTCCGCGCTTCGCGCGCTGTCGATGCTGGCTCGACGCGCGGGTACGGAACGCTGCAGACCATGGCCGCGACCGAGATGATGATCGATGAGGCGGCCGAACTGCTCGGCATCGATCCGATCGAGCTTCGCCTCAAGAACGCGTTCAAGACCGGCATGAAGAACTCGCAGGGCGCCATTGCCGGCGAGGCGCTAAGAACCGAGGAGATCCTGGAGCGAGCCCGTGCCCATCCGTTGTGGAGGGATCGCGATGCGAACAAAGCGGCGTTCGATGACGCCAATCCGGGTAAGCGCTATGGCATCGGTTTCGCGCAGGTGCAGAAGGATTACGGCACCGGAGCCGAGGCAGCGGTGACCACGCTGTCATTCGATCCGTCCGGCCGGCTCACAATGCGCCAGAACGGGAATGATATCGGCACGGGCCTGACCACCTCTCAGGCGGTGATGGTCGCCGACATCATCGGCCGGGTGCCGCACGACTATGCCTTCGGAATCGTCGACTGGCCCGAGATGCCTCTCGTCTCCACCGAGGAGCCCTATACGACGCCGCAGGACAGGGAGGACGCGCTGGCACGCAATCCGCGCTGGACGCCCTCGTTTATTTCACCGATGAGCGCCTCAAACAGCGCCTATTTCGTCGGCCACGCCACGCGGACGGCGGCGCGGGCGCTGCTGCGCCTGTCGCTCTGGCCGGCTGCGGTCGCGCTCTGGTCGAGTGGACCGGGCGGCGGGCGGGCGGGGCCGCTCGCTGTCGACATGGCGGACGTGCGGATCGCAGATGGCAAATTGACGGCTGGAGGGATGGAGCCGCTCGCACTGGAACAACTCGCGGCGGCGGCGCACAGGCTCGGCCTGGTCACGGGAGTCAGCGTCCATGTGTTCAACCGCTGGCAATGGGCCGAGGCGGTGTTCGATGTGCCGAACGTCGGCGCCGTCCGCTTGCCGGTCGACGCGCTTTCGGTCTGCTATGGCCAAAGCGCGCCGGCTGGTTTGAAGGCGCTGATGACCTGCGGCGGCTTCCATTTTCTCGACCGGCGCCAGGTCTTCTATCCGCCGGTAAAGCGCCAGAACGCCGCCGGCACCTGTTACACGGGCGTAGCGACGATCGCCGAAATCGCAGTGGACACCGCCTCAGGCGACGTGAAGCTCCTTGCACATCATTCCATCCTCGAATGCGGCACTCAAATCGTGCCGGAACTCGTCTCGGGTCAGCTCCAAGGCGGCCTGGCTATGGGCGTCGGCCACGCCCTGCTCGAGGAATTGCCGCTCTATGAGGACGGTCCCGGCGACGGGACGTGGAACTGGAACCGGTATCGCCTGCCGCATGCCAGGGATGTCGCGGTCTGGACACAGACATCGGAGGTGTTGGCGCCGCTTTCCGAAATCGACCCACCAAAGGGAATGGCTGAGGTCGTGATGATCGCGATCGTTCCGGCGATCGTCAATGCCGTCAACCACGCCATCGGCAAGCGTTTTTATCAAACGCCGATCACGCCGGAAAGGATTTTGGAGGCCCTCCCGTGACCGTCGCCACGCGACCACTTTCGATGACCGTCAACGATCGCAAGGTCGGCCCGGTCGACGTACCCGACGATCTGATGATGATCGACTTCCTGCACGAATATCTCAACCTCACGGGCTCGCGGCTTGGCTGCGGCCAAGGCATCTGCCACGCCTGCGCGATCATTCTCGATGGGCCGGAAGGAAATTCTAGCGAGATGCGGAGCTGCATCACCGGAGCGCATTTCTTCGATGGCAAGTCCGTCCGCACCATCGAAGCGCATGCCGAACGCGACGCGAATGGCGATGTCGTCCGGCTCTCGGCGATTCAGCAGGCCTTCGTCGAACGTTTTTCGTTCCAGTGCGGCTATTGCACGCCGGGCTTTGTCACCGGTGCAACCGTGCTGGTTGAGCATCTCAAAGAGAAGCCGGTCCGTAGGGCGGATGTCGAACGCACGATCGAGCAGGCGCTTGCGCCGCACATTTGTCGTTGCGCCGGTTATGTCCGTTCTTATGAGGCGGTCCGTCACGTGATCCTGAGCACGCCCGGCCTAGTACAGGGCTGAATCCGGCGATGAGGCGTTCCTGGACATTTGGCCTGCGGCAAACATCAGGTCGACGTACAGCCAATACGGGCGGTCTGTTTCCGTTCACCGCTCATTTTCTGCTTTCGAGATCGCCGCATGGACCCAAGCGGGCACTTTCGCCTTGAGGGCGACTACGCGAGTCCATTCCTCGGGGGTCAGTCTGTTCTTGAGCAATTTCGCGTAGTGGACACCGTTAGATCGGCCAAGGTGCGCGATTGCCCGGATAGCTTCGCCCGACCTATTCTTTGGCAGGCTCGTGATCCAAGCGGGCGCGTGCTTGAGGCGTATTGTGCAGCGGCCAAGTTTCAGGTTCTTCGACTTTCCGGTCGTGAGAAAGACTGTTTGAACCGGAACTTGTGTCGTCAGGCCGAGCTGGTTCGCCGCCGTAGCACCGGAATTGACGATCCTCTCACCTGAACGAAGCGTACGACTTCACGACGGCTTCCGCTTCCGGCAGCACATATCCATACGGCGTCTTCCTGGAGGGCGTGTACATTCCCCTGTAGACGCGCGCCAGTTGGCCCTTTTTCGCAAGTCTGCTGAGAGCTTGATCGGCTGCCGCACGGTTTCCAGAGCCAACGAATTCCTTCGAAGTGAGCAAAGCACCTTCCTTGGCTCTTTTCGTACGCATTTGAACCGCCCGCGTGACCCCTTCCATGGCATTAGCTCCTGTCAGAGAGAAGATTCGAGTTCTGACCGAATTGCTGTTATCGTATTGATTGGAAAGAACAGTTCAAGATCGGCTATGGCCAAATCTGGACGCTATATCCCATCCAAATTATAACGCGGCCTGCCTGTGCATAACCGGAAGTCTGCATTGAGCTTTTTTGGAACGGGATCAAGGCTGCCGCAGGTCTTGGGGCCGTCCTGCGTGGACGAATGAGGCATCCCGGGTCGGGCGACTGCCGAAGACGGCTGGATCATTGCCGCCTTCGCCCGGAACTTCAGGCCCGACGAGGTTGCCGATGATCGGCAGCTCCATGTCGGGGCCGCGGCTCAAGGTTTTTGGGAATCAAATCGCGACCATCTTACGGCCGCACCAAAGTCGAAATCGGCCAATTCAGAATCCGAGCTTCAGCGTCGGATCCACAGTTCCCCGTGTTTTCCTGAAGGTCTCGCCGAAGTCGTCTTCCAGAGCCACATTGGCCAACGCAAATTCGACGAGCTCGGCATCAGATGTCAATCCGGTTCGAGCTTTGGCCTTCTTAATTAGATCAGCACTCACCGCCCCGTAATTCTGCCGTCCTTCTCAGCGCGCAGGCCGGATTCTTCCGCCCTCTGCAGGACGGCGTTAATCCTGGCCAAGCGACGCATCTGCAATTTCTCAGCCAGTTTGGGAAGGGTTCTCGTTCGCTTGCCCACGGATTCTTGGCCGCGACGCATACGTACAGCTGTCTTCGTCATCGGGATTTCCGCAGGTTCCGTTTAACAAAAATCGATTTTAGCAACATAGCAGGCAAGGTGTTTTTTCAAATACCCAAAAATAAAACGGGTGTTGGCAGCCCCGGAGTTGCGTTGCTGAAGCTCTCCGAAGGGAGGGATGCCACGGCTGCAACCGACCCGTTGGCGGGGTCCACTCGGAGCACCAGGTCGTAGGCGCTCCCGGGCCAAGCTCGCAGCGGGAGTTTTCACCTCGTCCGAGCGGCCCGGCAGCGCCAAGTTGGCACGATTCGGGAGTGCTAGCACCGCGCCAATTCGAAGACCGGTGCGGCCTTGACCCTCGCCAGCACCTGACATACTTTCTATAAGCAATTTGCGTAGGGAACGCGTGTGCAGCCCGATGATATCGAACTCATTGTGGACGCTGAAATTTCGGAGGACCCATGCCTCCTCTTTGATGTCGTCACGCCCGATGGCGTGCTTCAGCTATTGGGGGACGTGGAGATGGGCAGCAACCATCTTGTTGTCCGTGACCTCCATATTGGAGGCGATGCCCATGTCCAATGGGGTTGGTCCAAATTGCGCAAGCTCGATCGAGTGATCGCGGAGAAGCTTAATGTCGACTACATCGAAGTTCATGGAGCGGTTCGGACAACGGGTGCGAACCCGGGACGTCGTCCAGGTGTCGTCAGGCTCTCCCGTCCGGCTGAGCCTCAGCTTTCTACACGGCGCGAATACTCCTGAGGCTGCTAGGGTTCTCGTCAGGAGACAGCTGCCGCTGAGGACGGCCCATGCGGTCCTCACGGAGATGGTCGATCAGGGCAAGGCGTTCGTGACTGTTCCTTGCGTCGACGACCTGCGGGCACTGAAGGACGAACTCTCGTCCGCAGGAGTGATCGCGAAGGTTCATGCGCCGCGGCCGATAAGCGTTCGCGAAGTTCGGGATAGCACCAAGCTGTCCCAGGAGGCGTTCGCCGTGAGGTATGGCCTCGATCTGGCAACGCTTCGAAACTGGGAGCAAGGTCGCTCGGAACCGGATGCAGCGGCGAATACTCTGCTTTGGATCATCGCCCGGAATCCGGAGGCAGTCGAAAAATCGCTCGACATGGAGGACGAAGTGGCGGCGCCGTCTCCCTAGTAGTCTAAGTCTTGGGGAGAGGCCGTCGGAACGGCCACTCCATCGCGCGGCTACTCGGCATGCCAATGAACTCTAACCCGACCGCGCTTTGCTCCATCGTGGGCATATCCCAATCAGATCCGCAAACTGCAGCACGACCTGTCGAGACGCACGGAGCACGCCCTGGAGGCGGGCCTGCGCCTTCGCGCGAAGACGGCCAAGCATCTCCAGTCCCTTAGCCAGAACCGGAATATCTCGTCACCGCTACGGCCCGGAACTGGCCGCCACCGCCTCCCAGATAAACCGGCTCACCGCCACCCTTGAAGAGGTGGCGGCAAAGGTCACTGCATTGATCGCGCTGCCCGCGAGATTGCAGCAGGCAGATCGAACTGCCTCCGGGGAGGTTCACGGCCGGGATTCAGCGGCCTCCTCGTCTGCTGCGACAGTTAATCCAATGACATGATGCACCAGGAACACGTCGACGAGGTACGCAGCCTCGTTCCGTGAAATCGGCAACATGTCTGCCGTGATTTCATTATCGATATAGGACTCGGCGTCCCAAAGGGTGCGAGTCAGCTTCTCGTTGGCCGGCTCAATCCGCTCAATGACCCTTTCGAACGCGGCGTTGGCGGCCTCGATAAGCACAGTACGGTCGGCCCCGGCGACTGGCAGGGACGCAATAACGGCATGGGAATCCATGACGAACGTTTCCTTCAGGAGTGGCGGTCTGTTGCCTCAGCATTTTCGGTCGCCATGCCGACGCTGATTTTTGCTGGGGTGGCTCGTCGAAGCGCCAGGCGCCACCTTGTGCTCACATGCGCAGCCGCAGGATACGCGAGAATTCGGCAGATGCAATCAAAGGTGACAAGCACGGCAGCGCCAGGGACAGAACAGTGTCGGCATAGTGGGCGAAAGGCGGTCTCCGAGCTTTAGGTTCCCGCACGAAGCGGCCTGGAACCCAAGCCTGATCCCCGGAGCCGCCGTCGCGCGTTCCGTCAAGCGCAGGCGCGCGCACTCCGCAAGGGCTTGAGCGGAGCGTCCCTTGAGGACGAGCACGGCTGCGCGAGGGACAGAGCGCGTCGGAGGCGGACCGGGTTCAGGCGGCCTGATCCTTGGTGAGTCCAGAGCGTCTTCTTTGGTCGGCCGCTCGGGCGAAACGCCGTTCCTGGGGGTGGCAACCTGGCCCTTACCATTTCGAAAGCAAGGAGCTAAGGGGATTAAGCCTTCCGGTTTCGGCACGCGTTGTCTAGTCGGCGGATAGATGAGTGTTGTGATGTCTGCTACAATCGAAAAGTAGCGTCGAGGGGGGGCGACAATGGTTGAAGTGTTCCGCGGAAGGAGCGGTAAACTCGAACACGAAGGGGCCGCGCCCGGCAGAGTCCATGCGCAGGCAAATCACCGCAAGGCGTTGGGGTACTGGCTCGGGTTCTTGAAGGGCGTGATGGCCAGCGAGCGGGTCGAGCGGGCGGAGATGCCGCCACTCAGGGTCGAAGCTGAGCAGTTCCTGTCCCTTCTTCACGACGATGATGCTGCCGAGCTCATCCGCGATCTGGACATTTGGGGTAACGCGCCCGAAGAGATCTACGCCGTCCTTGAAACGATAATCGGCATACGCTCACGGGAGTTTGTCGCCGCTGACGACAAGGACGAAGTCAACGAGTTCTACGGATTCTGTGCCGGTATCGCCTGCGACAACTCCATCACGCCAGCAGAGGTCGAAAAACTGCTGTCCAGGTTGGACTCGAGTGTGGTCCTGCGCAGAGACAGCCGCGTGGCATCTCTCGGAGAAACTGCCAGAAGGTCTTTTGCTGACGGTCGCATAACCGCCGACGAGGCAGAAGACATATGCGGGTGGATTGCCCGTCTTGTCGGCGACAGCGCGACAGACACGGGGCTGCCTACCTTCGGCAATGTGGGTGTCATTGACGGCGCCTTGGAGGATGCAAGCCAGTTCGTGATTCCGAGCCGGATGTTCGTCCTCACGGGAAAATTCGCCATCGGCCCGCGAAAGGCAGTCGCTGCGATGATTTGCGAACGCGGCGGTGATTGGAAGGACACCGTCTGCGGCCAGACCGACTACCTCATCGTCGCGGCCGAAGCGTCTCGGGACTGGAAGCACAGCCACGAAGGCACGAAGATCATAAGGGCAATGGAGCTTCGCGAAAAGGGAGGTCGGCCGCATCTGGTTCTTGAACCGATGCTGGCCAAAGCGTTGGGTTTCTGACCGCCTCCATCCGGCAAAGGGAAACCCTATTGTCTTGGAGGTGCGGCTTCAGAGCCTAGTCGTCGGAAGCGCGGAGTCTGAACACCTGAGCCTTAGTGAATCCTGATACGGGTCGTTTTTCAAGGCGGGTAGCGGCGGCACCTGGCGCCATCAACCCGCAAAGGATCGGCTGCGAGCATGCCGCCGCTGCGGCTGCGCCTGCGCCGTGATTGCAGCGCTCAGCCCGACACGTCGGGCGGCTGTCAGCGGGGATAGTCCTCCGCTCGGAACAGGAGCCGGATCGATGCCCCTCAACGTAGGCCACGCGGTTGTTTAAACAACATATAACCCATTGAGTTACTGCCAAATGTTTCTGGCCACGACCCTGAGGCGTCAAAAAGTTACGCTTTCTATTTTAGGGAAAATCGCCGAAAAAATATGTTTGAGGTTTCGTCAACTATCGGGACCGGTGGACGATTTTGCACCTGGCGGCCGCCCGGCGGCCTGCTCGACGCTCGTCAAAAAATACCGTCGCACAACCATGCATCCTAGACCGATGCCATCCAACCGCAAGGGAGCACCGCCCGGACTGCCCGCGCCTTGATCAACCCCTGCGTTCTGGTTATATTACTGGAAATATGTCGGAGGCAACTATGGGCAGCTCGCAAAAACGCGCCATTCAAAACTATCGATCTCGCCTCAGCGAGCGCGGCTTGGCGCGCTTCGAAGTGCTTGGCCGCGATGCCGATCGCGACCTTATTCGATCTTTGGCTCGCCGCCTGGCCGAAGATGGGCCGGATGCCTCTAGCCTGCGCGCTGCTGTCAGCCGGACCATCGCGGGCGAGCCACCCAAGCCTGGCGGGATCCTCGCCGCATTGCGTCGTTCGCCGCTGGTGGGAGCCGACCTCGATCTTTCCCGCTCGCATGAAGAGGGACGGAAGATCGACCTGTGACACGCTACCTCCTCGATACCAACATCATCAGCAATGTCGTCAAATCGCAGCCGTCGGAATCGCTCCTGGCATGGATGTCGAGACAGCTTGACGAGGATTTGTTTATCGCTTCGCTGACCGTTGCGGAAATTCTTCGCGGGGTTCTGGAGAAGCCGCGCGGGAAAAAACGCGACGCACTCGACAGGTGGTTCTCTGGGCCTGAGGGGCCGCAGGCGCTGTTTGCAGGCCGCATCCTCTCGTTCGACGACAAGGCCGGGCTGATCTGGGCGCGGCTGATGGCAGGAGGAAAAGCGGCCGGCAAGCCGCGCAGCGGGCTCGATATGATCATCGCCGCTGTCGCCGGAGCGAACGAGTGCGTGCTGGTAACGGATAACGAAAAAGACTTTGCCGGGCTCGAGGTCGTCAATCCGATACGCGGAGCGGTCTGATGCGGCGGCGGGTCAAGGAATGCTCGGGAGGGCAAGATGGCTGAAACTCAGATAGAGTGGACAGACTCCACTTGGAAACCGGTCGCAGGATGCTCGATCGTTACGGCAGGCTGCACCCATTGTTATGCAATAGAGATGGGCCAAACGCCTTGACGCCATGGGCATCGCGAAATATGCGGGGCTTACCCGTAAAACGGGAAAGCGCACGGTGTGGAATGGCGTGGTGCGGGAAGACCGCGAGGCGCTGGCCATTCCCTACGGATGGAAGAAACCGCGAAAAATCTTTGTAAATCCGATGAGCGACCTCTTTCACGAGGGTGTCAGCGACGAGTTCATCCTCAAGGTCTGGAAGGTCATGCGCGAGACCCCGCGCCACAACTATCAAATTCTTACTAAGCGTCCCGAGCGAATGGCAGCGCTTGTCGCCTCGGCGATGGGCGACATCCTGCCCAATGTCTGGCTGGGCACGAGCATTGAAAACGCGGACGTCGTGAGCCGAGTCGACTATCTCCGCCAGGCACCCGCGACCATTCGCTTCATCTCCTTTGAGCCTCTGATTGGATCGGTTGGCACCGTCGATCTCCGTGACATCCATTGGGCAATCGTAGGCGGTGAAAGCGGCAAATTCGCTCGACCGATCAGGGAAGAATGGATCGATGGAATTTACGGCCAATGCCTGACGGCCGGTACCGCCTTCTTCTTCAAGCAGTGGGGAACCTGGGGCAAGGACAATAAAAAGCGTTCAAAGAAAGCCAACGGGCGTGAGTATCGGGGCCAGACTTGGGACGAGATGCCGACTACCCCGCAGGACGCGGTAGCAATGTAGAATAACATCCGGCGGGGGGAAGTTTAGGTGGTCGAAAAACGATATTGAATGGGTCGACGGAGCAAAGCTGGAGGAACACTCTCGCCGCAAGCATAAAATATTGCGCGAATATGTCTTCGACTACCTGACGGTTCGCTGCAGGCTGCCTCAGCAGGAGCGCTTTCGCCTTGCTATCGTCGACGGTTTCGCTGGCGGCGGGCGCTACCAGTGCGGCTCACCTGGATCGCCGTTGATTTTCATCGAGGAACTGAAACGAGCCCTCGAGGCGGTGAACACGCAGCGCGCCGTCCAAGGGCTTGGCGCTGTCGAAGTTGAATGCCTCCTCGTATTCAACGACGCCAGCCGCGAAGTCATCGAGCTTTTGAGGACGCACGTCGCGCCCATGCAAGCGGAGGCAAACCAAGCCTGCCCAAAATTGCATTTACGCGTCGAGTATCTGAACGAGTTCTTCGAAGTCGCCTATCCCAATATGAAGCGCCTACTGGAGCAAGGCCGGTATCGGAGCGTCATCTTCAATCTCGATCAGTGCGGGCATAGTCACGTCGAGCGAAACACCATTCTCGACATCATGCACTCCTATCCCGCGGCTGAGATCTTCTACACCTTCGTCATTAGCTCCCTGCTGGCCTTCCTTCAGAAGGACCAGCCGGAGCGACTTCGCGCCCAACTGAATCATCTCGGCTTGACGAGCAATGACATCCAAGCGCTGGATGCCCTGATGAGTCAGAAGGATTGGCTCGGCACGGCCGAGAAAATCGTCTTTGATGCTTTCCGGTTGTGTGCACCCTATGTCAGCCCATTCTCGATCAACAACCCCGGAGGATGGCGGTATTGGCTGATCCACTTCGCCAATGCTTATCGGGCTAGGCAGGTCTACAACAATGTC
This sequence comes from Mesorhizobium sp. WSM4849, assembly GCF_055811385.1. Lineage (NCBI taxonomy): Bacteria > Pseudomonadati > Pseudomonadota > Alphaproteobacteria > Hyphomicrobiales > Phyllobacteriaceae > Mesorhizobium > Mesorhizobium sp. WSM4849. The sequence goes on along the minus strand of NZ_JBVVPW010000025.1, from coordinate 37,049 downwards.
CTCCACGACAACGCCAGCTTACAGGCACATTTCGGTCGGTCTGGCCTTAACATGCTGTCCTATGATCCAAAGCATCATGAAGGCATGCTCTATCTCTTCGATATCAGCGGTCGAGCTTCGGCGAAGAATCAGCTTCTCGGGGATATTCCACGCCTGATCACGGAATCCGGGGACGCCATGTCCGTCATGGACTTCTATGAGAGCATCTACAACATCACACCTGCACATGCGGACGATGTGCACGCGGCGATCATAGAGAATCCGGACCTTGAGGTCATAACCCCCGCTGGAGGTGAGCGGAGGAAGGCCAATACAATTGGCGTCGATGACGTGATCAAGATCAAGAAGCAGATCAGCTTCTTCCCAATGTTCTTGAACGCCGGGACAAAGGGCGGTGCCAAAGGATGACCGCGCGGCGTCGGGACCCGGAATGGCGCGAGTTCGAATCCCTAGTCGCGCGGATTGAGGCCGACGCCGGACCTCAGGGCCTGGTCGTTACGTCGCCGGATCGTCTTCGCTGCAAACTCACCGGTCGGATGAGAGAAGTGGATGCAAGCATTCGTGCTCGGGTCGCCAGCACCGAAATGCTTGTTACAATCGAATGTCGACGCTGGCGAAAGACCCAGGACGTAACTTGGATCGAGCAGCTAGCCACAAAGAAGTCTTCGATTGGCGCGGATCGAACCATTGCCGTCAGTGTATCTGGGTTTTCCCCAGAGGCTCAGATTGTCGCGTCTCATGCGGGCATTTCGCTGCGGAAACTTTCGGAAATTACGGTTGCGGAAATCAACTCGATCTTGCGACTGGACTTTGTGCTCTTTTGGCATCGGGCCTGTGCCATTGCACAGGTCGGCATCCGGAGATTTCGTTCGCTCGATTGGAAAGTTCCCAGTCCCCAGGACGTCGATTTCATTTTACCGGAGGATACTGACCCGCTCGCACCGATCTTTCGCAACACTGAGTCCGATACAACTTGGTCTCTAAACGATCTGTGGCACCAAATTCAAGAGGCCGCAGATCCGTTTGACGGCATTCATAAGGCGCAACCGCCTGCGTTCCGGACGGCATGCTTTCCTTATCCTGGCTCAGTCACCCTCACAACCACCAACGGCCCCTGCGTGCTCGGTGACGTCCTCCTCACCGTCGCACTTTGGACAGAGGCCGAGCAGATCACTCTCGATGAGGGGCACAAGGTCGAATACGCATCCGACGAGATGGCCGCGATCCAGCGCGTCGAATTCGCCTCGCGCCGGCGAAAAACGAACGATTGGCGCATCTCCCTCCAGATCCCAAAAGACTCCGAGGACACCGCCGATCTGCGATTGGGAGGCGATCGGTCTGAAGCCGAGAAATAGCGACACACATTGCATTTTGAAAAACGTCTACCGGTTTGTGCCCCCGCCCGGCCCTACGTAGCGCAGCAATCGGACAATCTGCTGTGAGAATCCTGGCCAGGGGCGTGCATCCCAGGGAGGGATCTCAATGAGTATTGCCCAGACAGTTCGACCGGTTCATTTGCGACCGGCCCATCGTCTCGGGTCGTAGCGGCTCTCGCTACGGCCGCCGCGAGCGATACTGGCCTGAACGTTGGACCCGATACGCGCTCTGGAGCAGAGAAGTGAGCTCGATCGGACTTGGGACGCGCTGATGGGGCGTATATCCACTCAGCGCGACCGCCTTGTCCGCTCCCCACAATCCGACAGTGGAAATCAAGCTGCTCATTGGCCCAAGCTCGCTGCTGAGGCTGCCTGGGGCATGAGGAATGCAGCTACATCTCTAATGACGTTCCCAAGATCACCCGGATCGTGAGCGACTTCTCCAACAAACGCGCGCCACTGTCGCTGCTTTTGCGCATCCTCGGCAAAGGCCGACGTCAGCGCATCGGGCAGGTCTTGAGGTATCGCCGTTCCGCGCCGCGCGAAGGTGGCGGCGATCGCTCGTGGCAACCTGTCGTCGTCGAAGGTGAAGGACCGGCTAAGAATCCAGATGTCGTAGAAGTCCTTCATCCTGCTATTCGCCCGCCCCAGCGCCACCATCGCCTGAAATTTCTCGGCAATGACGGTTTCCCGCGCATAAGCCCGCAGCCGGGGCATGGGAAAGTCGAGCATGGAAGGATAGTCCAGCTCTTCGGCACCAGGCTCCAGCGCATCGCCAAAGCCGATGTCGATCGTCAGGCTGACCCGGGCGCCGCTGATCGAGGCCGTCGTCCGCAGCCTGAGCCCACCATACTCCAGCTCCTCGCGAATGCGGTCGACCCGGAGTGCGTCAGCGTCGAACTCGACGCCATCGCCAGCGTCCTGCGCCAGGACCTCCCGAAACGTCGCCAGCATCGGCTCCGCGCTCGGATCGCCAAAACCCAGCAGGTCAAGGTCGCGGGTGCCGCGGTGCGGATCATCGAACCAGCTCATCATCAGCATCGCGCCCTTCAGCACGAAGCGGTCGGCGTGGGGTGACTGGCTAAGCCGGAAAAGCAGCCGCTCGAGGGCGAAGCGGGTCAGAACCAGATCGAGGGTCTGGCCACTTACCTTGGCGAGTTGCAGCAGACGTGCGCGCACTGAGGCGCCGATGTTCTTGATCTCTTTAGCCATTGGCAGTCAGCGCCTCGATATACGGCCGGATGACCGTGGCGACACCGCCACGCTCAGCCTGCCTGGCAATTTCGCCGGGCGTGGCCTTGCGCTGGCGAAGCGCTTCCTGGAGGCCCTCGATCGCCACCGACAGGCCGATCTTGTTGCGATATCGGAAACAGTCCGCGATTGTTTTGACAACCCCAAAGACCTTTACGGTCACGCCCTCGACAACATGAGTTTCGACGCTGTCGTTGAGCAGACTTTCGGTAAAACGCACGATGCGAATGGGTGTGCCGTCGGGTTTGGGAGCCCAGTCTTTCTGGCCGATGGCCAGCCATACCTGTCTCGGAAGCTGATCCGTCAGCTGGTGGAATGCCAGGGCTGACACAAGGCAGACAACGCCTTTGGATACGCGCTTGGCAGCCTCGGCTAGGCTATGATTAGCGTCGAGCGGCGCATCGGAGAGCTGGTAGAGGCCGCGTGCGAGCCGGAGCACCTCCCCATCCCGTTCCATGCGACTCATCGTGGCCGCTGTTACGCCGGCGTTGCGCAGCTCCGCGAGACGCGCGATTCCGCGCAGTGTCAGAAGTGCGTGGGCGATTTGGCGCTGGGAAGCGGGCTCTGGCATTGATACGAAATCTGGGAACTAAGGGGTTACAGTCCGATGATTTGTATCACTTGTTGAGAATCAATGGAAGCCAATCGTCAGCCGCATTGAGCCTTGCGCCGCAGCCATGCTTTGAGCTCGCCGTGGACGGCGGCGCCTTCGACCAGGATATCGGTTTCCTTGGGATGTGGTCCATCGGGATAGAGATCGGAGCCATGGACAAGATGGATTTCATCCCCATCGATGCTGAGCGTCCCTGCCCATCGCGCGGCGACCGGCGCATGAAGGCCTCGGCCGTTCGCCGCATCTTCGCAAGCCGGCCTTACCGCGCAGCCGCCGTTGTGCTGGGGCGAATCCTAGCCGGTTATGCACGTGTCGCAACAGATCCTTCAAAGAAAATCGCGGACTTTTAGCACTCTAAACCGCTGAGAGTATGTACGTTGAGCCTATCATTTGGGCCGCGGGTCGAGACCGTGGCGTATCGGAAACGATCTGCGATGCGGTCGGGCGTATTGACCTCGTCGGATGGCAAGATTGCCTCTGAAATTAGTGGAAGGACGCCAAATGGAGGAAGTCAATACAAGGAGTGCCGGCCGATGATGACACTGGTCATGCGCCTAAAGGCCGCGGCTCATCTTGATCGACTTCGAATCCTGGGACTTTGTGCGCATGCGGACCTGACCGTCTGCGAGCTAGCAGAAGTTCTGAGTCTGTCTCAGGAGCACGTGGTCGCACACGTGCGCCAGCTCGCCAGAGCCGGCTTTCTTCTCGGCAACGAACAGCGCCCCTGGCCTTCGTACCACCTCGAAGCAGGAGGCTCGGACGGCGGCTTGGTTCAATTGTTGGTTGATCTCCTGCCCCACGGCGATGGCCATCACAGACAAGACCTACAGCGCCTGGAGGCGATACAGGGCGCGCGGTCCAAGGTGGCCGCCTGCTTGTCCTGAAACTTAGTCCCAATGGAGCGCGAAGCTGATATGGACAATTCGACTGGCGGCGCCATCGCGGAGCTTGACACTTGCGAGTGGCCTCACCTGGCTGTCGCAGATTCTCGCGTTCACGAGCTGCTTTTAAGACAGGAGCGCCAGGAGCGGACGACCCTCAAACTTATCGCCTCCGAGAACTTCGCGTCCTCGGCGGTGCTGGAAGCGACCGGGTCTATTTTCACCAACAAGTATGCCGAGGGATATCCCGGCGCGCGCTACTACGCCGGAAACGAGATTGTCGATGAGCTTGAGAATCTCGCCATCGAGCGATTGAAGGCGCTGTTCGGCTATGAACACGCCAACGTGCAGCCTTATTCCGGCTCGCCGGCCAATCAGGCTGTCTGTCGAGCGCTGTTGTGTCCGGGAGACAAGATGATGGGCTTGACCCTCCCCGGCGGGGGGCATCTGACGCACGGTTGGGCCGTCAACTTCTCCGGCACTGATTATCAGCGAGTTCCGTACGGGCTGCACGAAAAGACGCAGCAGATTGACCATGACCGCTTGCGCGAGACGGCCAAACGCGAACGACCGAAGCTCATTTGGGTCGGCGGAACTGCTTATCCGCGCATCTTTGACTATGAGGCAATGGCCGACATTGCTTCGGAGGTGAACTCCTATCTGGTAGCCGACATCGCCCACATCAGCGGTCTCATTGTCGCAGGAGCGCATCCGAATCCCGTTGGCCATTGCGATGTTGTCACCAGCACCTCTCACAAATCGATCCGCGGCCCCCGCGGTGGCTTCATCTTGTCAAGGAATGAAGACCGCTATCAGGCGCTCTACCATTCCAAGAGCAAACACAATCTGGCCAAACGCATAGACCGTGCCGTGTTCCCTCTCCTCCAGGGCGGACCGCACATGAATACGATTGCCGCGCTAGCTGTCGCTCTGCACGAAGCAGGGAATGCATCCTTCCGTGTGTACGGTCAGCAGATCGTCAACAACGCCAAGGCTCTGGCCCAGGCCCTTCTGGAGCGAGGTTATGAACTCGTCACGGGGGGCACTGACAATCACATGCTGATCCTTGATCTTAGGGACCGGCCGCTGTCTGGGAAAGCCTATGCCGAGCGTCTGTCGCAAGCAGGTATCATTACGAATTTCAACATGGTGCCGGGGGACCGGCGCCATCCCGCGCTCACCAGCGGCATTCGGTTAGGCACGCCAGCAGTGACGTCTGTGGGCATGCGCGAGGCGGAAATGCTGCAGATTGCCGCTTTCATCGACCTGGTTTGCCGCCAGCCCGATGATTCGGACGTCCATGCCCGCGTGCGCAGAGACGTTGCCGACTTCTGCGCTGCGTTCGACGTGCCGGGCATCTCCGACAGGTAAGACGGCCGGATCAACTGTCACATCAATTCCAACGTTTGAAGCGAGGACATTTCATGCCCAGACAATTCGTGTTTTCTTCCGAATCCGTCGGCGCCGGACATCCCGACAAGATGGCCGACAATATCTCAGATGGCGTGCTCGATGCGATCCTTCGTAAGGATCCCAAGGCTCGTGTCGCTTGTGAAGCGTTGGTGAAGTCAGGGATGGTCGTTCTGGCTGGCGAGATCACCAGTCACGCGCATATCGACTACAGCCAAGTTGCCCGCGATATCATTTTGGACATTGGATATGACGACGATGCGATCGGCTTTGACGGCCGGCGTTGCGCCCTGATCTTGGCCTTGACCGAGCAGTCGCCTGACATCAGCCAGGGCGTCGACGAGGGACGAGGGCAGGATCTCGAGCAGGGAGCGGGGGATCAGGGCCTCATGTTCGGGTACGCGTGCAACGAGACCGAAACATTGATGCCGTTGCCAATCCAACTCGCTCACGAATTGACAAAAAAACAGGCGGAGGTGCGCCAAACCGGACGCCTTGGCTGGCTTCGCCCGGACGTTAAATCTCAAGTGTCCGTCCGTTATGAGGGTTTGCGCCCGATAGCGCTCGATACCATAGTCCTGTCGACGCAGCATGACGAAGAGGTCTCACAAGCCACGGTCCGCGAAGGCGTCATTGAGGAGATCATAAGGCCGGTCTTGCCCCACGACTTGGATACTACCGGGATAAGGTTCCTGGTCAATCCAACAGGCCGGTTCGTGGTCGGTGGGCCGCGCGGCGACTGCGGGCTCACCGGCCGCAAGATCATCGTCGATTCCTACGGCGGTATGGGGCGTCACGGCGGCGGTGCCTTTTCGGGCAAGGACCCGTCCAAGGTTGATCGGTCGGCCGCCTATGCGGCGCGGTACGTTGCAAAAAACGTCGTTGCCAGCGGACTGGCGCAGGTGTGCGAGGTTCAGCTTGCTTACGCGATCGGTGTGGCCGCGCCGGTCTCTATCCTCGTCAATACATTCGGAACCGCAAAGATTGATGAAAAAAGGATCGAGCGCGCCGTCCTTGAGCTTTTCGATCTCCGGCCGAAAGGCATCATCAAGGCGCTTGATCTCTTACGGCCGATTTACCGCAAGACCGCGACATACGGACACTTCGGCCGCGAAGAGCCGGAGTTCACCTGGGAAAAGACGGACAGAGCTGACGACCTGTTGCGTGAGGCAGGACCGGCAGCTGCGTGATGCGCCGGTATTGGATGCGTCGGCATAGGGCGATCCATTCCACACTCGCCAAAAACACGCCGGCCCCGGCGTGGCGAGAAGCCGGCTCGGGTTTTTGGCGGAGACACTGATGTCGAAATATGACGTGCTTTGCATCGGCAATGCCATTGTCGACATCATTGCCCAGTGCGACGAGGCATTCCTCGAGACCAACGGCATCATCAAGGGTGCGATGAACCTCATCGACACACAGCGCGCCGAACTGCTCTACAGCCGCATGGGCCCGGCGATCGAAGCCTCCGGCGGCAGCGCCGGCAACACGGCGGCGGGCGTCGCCTCCTTCGGCGGTCGCGCCGCCTTCTTCGGCAAGGTCTCGAACGACCCGCTCGGCGAAATCTATGCCCATGACATCCATGCGCAGGGCGTTGCTTTCGACACCAAGCCGCTCAACGGCGAGCCGCCGACGGCGCGCTCGATGATCTTCGTCACGCCCGATGGCGAGCGCTCGATGAACACCTATCTCGGCGCCTGCATCGAGCTCGGGCCGGAGGACGTCGAAGCAGACAAGGCTTCGGGTGCGGCGGTCACCTATTTCGAAGGCTATCTGTGGGACCCGCCGCGCGCCAAGGAAGCGATCCGGCAGACGGCGAAGCTGGCGCACGCGGCAGGCCGCGAAGTCTCCATGACATTGTCGGATTCGTTCTGCGTCGACCGCTACCGCGACGAATTCCTCGACCTGATGCGTTCGGGCATGGTCGACATCGTCTTTGCCAACAACCACGAGATCAAGTCGCTCTACCAGACATCGTCGTTCGACGAGGCGCTGGCGCAGATCCGCAAGGATTGCAGGGTCGCCGCCGTGACCCGCTCTGAAAAAGGTTCGGTGATCGTGCGCGGCGGCGAAACGGTGGTGATCAAGGCGACCGCCATCAAGGAACTGGTCGACACCACGGGTGCCGGCGATCTCTATGCCGCCGGCTTCCTGCATGGCTACACGCAGGGCCGCGACCTGCAGACCTGCGGCGACCTTGGCTCACTGGCGGCCGGATTGGTGATCCAGCAGATCGGCCCCAGGCCGCGGCAGAATTTGCGCCGCGAGGCCAAGCAGGCGGGGCTGTTGTAGGGCAGCATTTCCGCGAGGTGCTGCCCACCTTGCCGTTGTGCAGGCTGTCCAGACAGGCGCGGGTAAATCGACTGTCGCGTGCCTGCGTGAAGGACGGCGGTTTTTCTCCGAATTTCTGATTGTTGAGGCTTAGGGACGTTGTCGCACTTCGGGCCAGTACTGCCGGCCGATCATGATGGCCAACACGCCCTTTTTGACGAAAGTCGTTTTGAGCCGGGATCGTAGACTGGCAGATTGCCCGAGCGGCCAAGCACAGCCTGCGCAGACCGGCGAGTGGCGCAAATGGCTCAGCTCTACCGCGACCTGCTACTTTGGAAACACGCCGCAGGTGAACGGTTCACATAAACATATAAACATTTCTTTATACCGCATTGACAACAAAGCGGGCTGCTGCGATTGTCTGCGTGTCGTGGTTCTCCGCAAGGCGTTGCCGTAGCGGAGCTAAGAGGGAAGCCGGTGCAATCCGGCGCTGCCCCCGCAACTGTAAGCGGCGAGCCAACCCACCAATGTCACTGGGGCGAACTGCCCCGGGAAGACGGGCAGAGGCTGTGACCCGCGAGCCAGGAGACCTGCCACGGTGAACAACGTCCACGGGCGGGGTGTCTGGTGGCCGCGGCAGCTCGGCGTTCATGCCGGCCTGCTAGCGCCTTCCTTGTCCCCGCCCCAACCATCGGGGTATGGAATGATTGTCTCCCAGCAAGTTCCCATAGCAACGCTTGGCGTGCCGCGTATCGGTCGCCGGCGAGAACTGAAATTCGCGCTCGAAAGCTACTGGTCCGGAAAATCTTCTGCTGCCAACCTTCTGTCGACGGCGAAGGCACTCCGTGCCGCCAGCTGGAGCGAGCAGCACGACCGCGGCGTGTCGAAAATCCCGTCGAACGATTTCTCACTGTATGACCATGTGCTCGACACCGCAGCAATGGTCGGCGCCGTGCCAGCTCGTTACGGCTGGACGGGCGGGGAGGTCCCACTCGACATCTATTTCGCGATGGCGCGCGGGACGCAAGGCGATGCCGCGGGTTGCGGACGCGCCAGTCACGGGCATGCAGGGCAGCGCGTAACCGCGATGGAAATGACCAAATGGTTCGACACGAACTACCACTACATCGTGCCGGAGCTGGGCGACGATCAGACATTCGCCCTCTCGTCGACGAAACCAGTCGATCACTTTCTGGAGGCAAAAGAGCTCGGCATCCATACACGCCCGGTCATCCTTGGACCGGTGACCTTCCTCAAGCTGGCAAAGTCTCCCGACCAGGGCTTCAATCCCATAGCGCTCCTACCGCGCCTGCTGCCCGTCTACGAGCAACTCCTGCGGAGGCTGGAGCTCTCGGGGGCCGACTGGGTGCAGATTGATGAGCCGGCGCTTGTGCTCGACCTTAACCCGAACGAACGAGCTGCCTTCGAATTCACATACGGCCAGCTGTCGAAAGCCGCGCCCAAGTTGAAAATTATGCTGGCGACCTATTTCGGGCCGCTGGGAGACAATCTGGAGACCGCGCTTTCGCTGCGCCTGGCGGGCCTACATCTCGACCTCGTGCGCGCTCCCGAGCAGTTGGAGACGGTTGGTCGGCTCGCACCGAAGGATCTGGTGCTCTCACTTGGCTTGATCGACGGCCGCAACGTCTGGCGCGCGAACCTGGCTGCCATTCTCGACCGCATCAAGCCGATCGTTGCCGGCTGGCCGCTGGATCGCGTCGAGATTGCGCCTTCCTGCTCGATGCTTCATGTGCCGATGGACCTGCGGATGGAGACCGCGCTCGATGTGGACGTCGGTTCGTGGCTGGCATTCGCCGCCCAGAAGAGTGAAGAGCTGCTTGTGCTGGCCCGAGCCTTATCCGAAGGCAGGGAGGCCGTAGCAGGCGCACTGAAAGCTTCTGCCGAGGCGGCCGCGGCGCGCGCAATGTCTGGAAAGGTCCATGATCCGCTCGTCCATGGGCGGGTTATCAGCATTGACGGCGCCATGAAGCAACGAAAGCGCGCATTTGCCAAGCGCTCCAGAGTCCAGGCTGACACGCTCGGCCTGCCGCCGTTCCCGACGACGACGATCGGGTCCTTCCCGCAGACGCCCGATGTGCGCAGGGCGCGCTCCGCTCATGCGAAGGGCCGGCTGAGCTATGTCGATTACCAGGCCTTCCTGAAGAAGGAGACCGAGGCGGCGGTCCGCTGGCAGGAGGAGATCGGGCTGGACGTGCTGGTACATGGCGAGTTCGAACGAAACGACATGGTGCAGCATTTCGGCGAGCAGCTGTCCGGCCTCGCCTTCACCCAGCATGGCTGGGTGCAAAGTTACGGCTCCCGGCTGGTGCGCCCTCCAATCATCTTCGGCGACGTATCGCGGCCCAATCCGATGACGGTTCTCTGGTGGCAATTTGCCCAGTCGCTGACGAAAAAGCCGGTGAAGGGCATGCTCACAGGCCCAGTGACGATTCTTAACTGGTCTTTTGTTCGCGACGACGTACCCCGCGCCGAGGCCTGCCGCCAGATCGCACTCGCCATTCGCGATGAAGTGGCCGACCTTGAAAGAGCTGGCGCAAGGGTGATCCAGATCGATGAGGCCGCGTTTCGCGAAGGCTTGCCCCTGCGGAAGTCCGATTGGAAACATTATCTCGGCTGGGCAGTCGAATGCTTCCGTCTCGCTTCAACGGGTGTAGAGGACGCGACCCAAATTCACACCCACATGTGCTATTCGGAGTTCAATGAGATCATCGACTCGATCGCTGAACTGGACGCGGACGTCATTTCGATCGAGACGTCGCGCTCCAAAATGGAACTGCTAGACGCCTTCACCAAGTCCAAATATCCGAACGAAATCGGTCCTGGCGTCTACGACATTCACTCACCACGTGTCCCGGAGATCGGCGAGATATTGCATCTCGCCCAACTTGCCTGCGAGCGACTGTCCGACGGCCAATTGTGGGTGAATCCGGACTGTGGCCTCAAAACAAGGAAATGGGAGGAGGTCCGCCCTGCCCTCATCAACATGGTCGCTGCAGCACGCGCGCTGCGGGAGAAAGTGCAGGCGCAGGCCGCTGGGCCACTGTGACCGGCAAACATGTGAACAGCGGGCTTCGCGGATTGAATTCAAAGCAGAAAGGACGGGATCGAAAAGTCGCGCACCGGTAGACGCGTGCGAGGCTCCACCCTTGTCGTCCAGCCGAAGGTCCGCTCGACGGCTCAGCGGCGGGGCAGGATTTGGTAGCACTTCTGGAAGGACGGATGACTTCGACCACGAGATGGAGGAAGGCGGCTTGTCCGTGAGCTTCAGCCTCTCATAACGCCAGCGGTCAACAGACACGAGGGGCCAAAGCTGGCGGTCTCGCCTGAGCACCGGCATCATCGAGATATCGGCGGCGAAATCGCCCATCAAGAGCATCGGTTTCGAGGGAATGCGTCGCATGTGGCGGACATCGACAAAATAGCCATACCGCCCAGCCGCAAGCTGCGACCATTCCTCATCGCTCGAATTGAAGCTTGGCTGCATCTGGCATGGCGTTTGCTCCGCTTCTGCTGAGGTTCGCTGGAACGGAGCTTTTCCAAGGGCATGGATCGCGGTGGAATGTTGCTTCGACACAAAGGCGCCGCCAACATTACGATCGGTCCAAGGATCTCAGGTGCGCTCTCCGAGCGTACCTTTTTCGTCGTGCAGGCTACCCGAGCAGTGGCGAGGAGCGGAATCAACCAAGTGTAAGGAGCACCAGATGTCGAACATGATGAAGGCGCTGGTGAAGGCTAAGGCCGAACCGGGCATCTGGATGGAAGAGGTGCCGGTGCCGGAAATCGGCCCCAACGACGTTCTGATCAAAGTGAAGAAGACGGCGATCTGCGGTACCGACGTCCATATCTACAATTGGGACCAGTGGGCGCAGAAGACCGTGCCGGTGCCGATGGTGACCGGCCACGAATTCGTCGGCACTGTCGCCGATTTCGGTGCGGCGGTCACCGAATACAAGATCGGCCAGCGTGTGTCGGGCGAAGGCCACATCGTCTGCGGCCACTGCCGCAACTGCCGGGCGGGCAGGGGACATCTGTGCCGCAACACGCTGGGCGTCGGCGTCAACCGGCCGGGTGCCTTCGGCGAATATCTGGCGATCCCGCAGCACAACGTCGTGCCGATCCCTGATGACGTGCCCGACGAGATCGCAGCAATCTTCGATCCGCTGGGCAATGCGGTTCACACCGCATTGTCCTTTGATCTGGTCGGCGAGGACGTGCTGGTCACCGGCGCCGGGCCGATCGGCATCATGGCTGCGCTCGTCGCCCAATGCGTCGGCGCGCGAAAAGTGGTCATCACCGACATCAACCCGGTGCGGCTGGCGCTGGCGAAAAAACTCGGCGTCCAGCATGTGGTCGACGCGTCGAAGGAAAAGCTGCGCGATATCATGCCGGCGCTCGGCATGACCGAAGGTTTTGACGTCGGCCTCGAAATGTCGGGTGCGGCACCCGCCTTCCGCGACATGATCGACGCCATGAACAATGGCGGCAAGATCGCCATTTTGGGCATCGCGCCGACCGGCTTCGAGATCGACTGGAACAAGGTCATCTTCAAGATGCTGCATCTCAAGGGCATCTATGGCCGCGAGATGTTCGAAACCTGGTACAAGATGATCGCGCTGGTGCAGGGCCCGCTCGATGTTAGCGGCCTGATCACGCACCGCATCGGCATTGATGATTTTCAAGTAGGCTTCGACGCGATGCGCAGCGGCAGCTCGGGCAAGGTGGTGATGGACTGGCAGGGCGACTGGTCGATGTGACTTTGCGGAGGTGCTGACGGGAACGCCACCCTGGCTGCCGTCGATCTCCCCGCGAGGGGCATCGCTGCTGCAAGGCAGTGGCTCCTGCCACCAACGTGCGACGCTCAATCGTGCCGCGACGTATCACGGCCCAATCGGACGGCTGCGCTTGTGGCCATTCGCCCAGATCGGTCAAGGAATGCTCATTGGCCCCCGACGCGATCGCCTGTTTTCCCAATGCCTAGGATCGAGGTCGAGGTGTTGTGGGCGTTTCAGTTGGCAAGATGGGATATGTGATCTCCGGTCGCTTTCCGGTCAGCGAATTAAGGTAGGCAACGATCCGATCGATTTCGATTTGCGCTAGCTCTTCGCCAACCTGGGTGGTGCCCATGATGGCGACCGCCTCGCTCAGGTCCCAGACCTTGCCCGAATGAAAGTATGGCGCGGTGATTGCTACGTTGCGCAGCGATGGCACGCGGAAAACATAGGAATCCTCTGGTACATTGGTGACGGCAAATCGTCCCTTGTCGTTCTCCGGCAGAATGTCGGCGCTAGGCTTCTCTACGAGGCCGAATGGGTAATAGCCTTCCCCACCAATATTGACACCGGAATGGCAGGACGAGCAGCCCTTTTCCATAAAAAGGGCCAGGCCCTGTTTCGCTTCGGAACCGACGGCGGTGTCATCGCCATTGAGGTAGGCGTCGAAGGGGGCCGGCGTGACCAGTGTCCCCTCGTAGGCTGCGAGTGCATTGACTACGTTTTCGAGGGTGATGGGATCTGCTTGCTCCGGGAAAGCTGAATGGAACAACTCCACGTATTGCGGCATCGATTTGAGCGTCTCGACCACTTGCTGCGATGTGTTGGCCATCTCGGCACCGGCCTGTATCGGCCCTTTGGCCTGAGCTTTCAGGTCTTCGGCGCGACCGTCCCAAAACTGTGATTTGTTGAAGACAGAGTTAAACACCGTCGGCGCGTTGCGCTGCCCCTTCTGCCAACCATGGCCAATCGAAGTTTCACGATTGTCGTCGCCCCCGGTGGCCAGGTTGTGGCACGAGTTGCAGGAGAAAACGCCTGAGGACGAGAGGCGTGGATCGAAGTACAGTGCCTTGCCGAGGGCAATCTTCTCCGGCGTGCTCGGGTTGTTGGTGACCGCCGGCGTGAATGGCAAGGGCTTGAAGGTGGCCAGTGACGTTTCTCTGAGGTCTGGCGGAATGGACTGCGCAGCAAAAGCGGTGGCTGCCACAAGCGCAACAGCCACCGCAGGGAATAGAATTTTCATAAATGGAGTCCTTACGATGTGCACGGAAACCATTCTCCACATGCGGCCTGCGAACGCCCTGCGCTAGATCAGCGGATCGAGGGAATCGTGCCTGCCGACCAAGCAAATCGAGCGGCGGAGACAGTGACTGCGATTCATCGCCCGACGGCGGATTCCAATGGTGGCGCGCGCGCAGTCGCTGTTTGTTCGCCTGAGGGTTTGGTCGGTTCTGTGGCCTGTCGCCACATGCTGGCGCAACGCCAGCCTGTTTCATACGCGCAAGCTTTTCTGCACCCATCGAGTGCACGGCTCATGGTTTACAAGCTTTCTGCGTCTTCCCTCTGCAATTCAGACGGACGAGATCGGGACTGAATGGCGGATACTGGCGCGGTTATGGACCGCGATTACCGCGCAGATCAGTGTCACGACAGCGTGAAGTGGCGCTATAGACCTCAATGTTGGACGAGCAACGAACAATCCTGTCGTGACATTTGTTGCTTTCGGCGGAGATCACCACTAGAAGCGACGCTCCGCAGACCAATCCCCCCGGAGAGTTTCATGCCAGAAGAAGACTTCAAAAACATCGACAACCTCATCCAGCTTACCGCAGATGTTGTCTCAGCCTATGTTTCCAACAATCCCGTTCCGGTGGGGGACCTATCTGCCCTGATCGGCCAAGTGCACGAAGCTTTGAAGGGCACGGCGGCCGGTCGCGTCTCGGCACAAGAGCCGACGGTGTTGACGCCGGCGGTCCCGATAAGAAAATCGGTGACGCCGGACTACATTGTCTCCCTTGAGGACGGGAAGAAATTCAAATCGCTGAAGCGTCATCTGTCGACCCACTACGGACTGACCCCTAGTGAATATCGCGCCAAATGGGGTCTGCCGGCGGACTATCCCATGGTCGCGCCGAATTATGCGGCTGCCCGCTCTGCGTTGGCCAAGACAATGGGACTCGGCCGCAAACCAAAAGAGCCTGAAATCTCGGCGCCCGAGAAGCGGTCTAGAAGGAAGGTACCAGCGTGACTTCTTCCGTCCAGACTCGTTGTGGGCTGGCGGCTCGATCGGCATAATGTGAGCTAAACATTGAAAAGGCGGGACCAGGTCCCGCCTTTTCCTTGCAGACGGTGTGATTACACACCCGCGAAGCGGAACGGAATTGACATAACGCAGAGACACAGGAGATCGCAGGGGTAAAAGGAGGACAGTTATCAACTTGGGAGGGAAACTGTTGCAGACTTCTATCCTGAAAAAACATCGCGAGGCTCTCCTGCCTTGGTACACCATCTATCCGACTGTGCCGGAGTTCTCCGCAGCGGTCGGCGCCGAAAGCTATGAGGAATGGCTAAGAGGTCTGCCGGCTGACGATCCGGTGTCGCTCTATCTCCACATTCCGTTCTGCCGATCGATTTGCTGGTATTGCGGCTTTCCGACCACGATTGCCCGCAATCAGGGTCCGATCCTCGACTATGTGGCCGTTCTGCGTGACGAGATCCGTTTGGTCTCGGAGCAAGTGCCGCAGAGGCTCGTCGTGAACGACGTGCATTTCGGCGGTGGAACCCCGACCCTGATCGGGGCAGCGGAATTCTTGGCCATGATCGAACTCCTGCGCCGCCGCTTCGCGTTCAGGGAGCCCGCTACGATCGCCGTCGAAATTGACCCGCGCACGTTCACGCGCGAGATCGCCGAGGCACTGGGAGCAGCCAATGTGAGCCGCACGAGTCTCGGGGTGCAGAGTTTTGATCCAATTGTTCAAAAAGCCATCAACCGGGTCCAGAGCGAGGCGCAGACGGCCGCTGCCGTCGAAGAGCTGCGCCGGCATGGAGTAAGCGGCATCAACGTCGATCTCATGTTCGGTCTCCCGAATCAGACGGTAGAGTCCTGCGTCCAGACTGCGGCGGCAACCGCCGCCATGCGTCCCAACCGGCTTGCGGTGTTCGGCTACGCGCATATTCCATCGGTGATCAAGAATCAGCGCCTGATCGAGAAGACTGCGCTGCCGGACAGCGTCGCCCGCGCCGAACAGGCTGCGGCCGTGGCAGATACGCTGGTTGCGGCCGGCTACCGAGAGATCGGCCTCGACCATTTCGCCTTACCGGACGACGAACTTACGCTGGCGCAGACCCGCGGTCGGCTACGCCGTAACTCGCTGGGTTACTCGGCCGACACCTGCAAAACCGTGATCGGTTTCGGCGCGTCGGCTATCGGGCGGGTCGGCGATGGTTACGTCCAGAACGAGGTGACACACGAGTCCTACAGCCGGCACATAGCAGGTGGCCGTCTGGCAACGTCAAAAGGCTACCGGCTCACAGACGAAGACCGCGTGCGAGCCGCAATCATCGAGCGGCTGATGTGCGATTTGGAGGCCGATGTGCCGGCAATCTGTGCGGCCTATGGATTCGATCCAATCCGCTTTCTCGATTCAACTGAACGCCTGGCGAAGCTGGCCGAGGACGGGGTAGTGGACATCGAAAACGGTCTCATCCGGGTGCGGCAGGAGCATCGCTTCGTGATTCGCGCTGTTGCGGCCGCATTCGATGCTTTTCTCGACCGGGTTGTCCCATAAGCACAGCCAAGCAGCGTGAGGGGCGCCAAAGCGATAAGCTCGTGCCAAACGGCACGCTCGTAAAAATGCCGCAGGCCCCGGTCACGGCGCCCCTGCGCGGATTGAAGTGTTGGACCTTCCCGAATGGACGAGCGTGCCGCCCACAACGCGTCACAGTCATAGAACGGTCACTGGTTTTGTGAGATGCCCGGCCGGTCGACATCTGTGCCTATGAATACTACCGTTTCGCAGGCAAGAAACTGGGGTGAACGACAAGATCGTCGGCGCGATTATCTCGTCCATGGCTCGCGCATTACGTGTACATCGCATCAAGTTCGATGCGGCAGCCCCTTATTCGTCAGTGATAAGATCAACAGTTTTGGGGTTATGGACGGAAACTAGCCTAGCCTAGCCACAACTAATAGCGACGTGGGTACGATCCGAGAATTCTCAGGCCATCAATCTCCGCCAACGCGGCCAGCGCCGGGTGCGTCAAAACGTGTCCAGCGACATCGATGACATACTGATGGGTGTCTAGCCGCTCGCAGGTCGGACGCTGATAGACATTGAGAACGGCTAAATTGTCCTTCGAGAACCTGTTCAGGACACAACTGAGATTTTGCTCTGAAACGCGGAGGTGAAGTGTTGTCCGGTCAAATCCTGTCGGCGCAGGGGTCCTGCGCCCGAGCACCCACCACCGCGTAACGTTATGCAGCCCTTCTTCAATTCCTGTTCGCAATATCTGCAGATTGTACAGCTTGGCACCAAGCGCAGGACCAAATGCTGCTATCGAGGGAGATTTTTGCTCTGCCACGAAAGATGTCGATCCCCGACGGCTCTCTCGCTCGACATTGGGCATGTTCTCGTCGAGCCACCCGGCCACCTCCTGCAGGGCCACTGGGTGGCCCACCACCTTAGCGATCATCGAGAAACTCGCATCCTTGCTGGCCATGAGGCTGTAGCTCAGGACCTTCGGGTACTCGGCGATAATCGTGGGAGACCTCAAGCTCAAGACTTGGTCGAGGTAGGGAGTGGCTCCGACCAGAGAGGTCGTAGCTGGGACGCATGCAACGTGGACGCAGCCATTCTCATATGCTTCGAACAATCCGTCGCTGAACGGAACGAGTTCAACTTGGTCACCAAAGAGGTCCAGCGAGGCTTGATGGGTCCAGGTCCCCTCAGGGCCAATGTACCCTGCCCTCTTGATCCAGGAGGTGTGGATCGCTGGAGGCTGGCTGAATTGCTCGTTCATTCCCCGGCACGCTCGATCGAGAATGCAATAAACATCTGCTGCAGAAAGTAAGAGGGCTGGGACCCGCCCCTCTTCGCTTGCACATCGTGTGGCAGTAGAACTTAGCAGCTTGCTACAATCCGCTGCCCCAGTCGGCGGGGATCCGTGTTCTTGCCCGCTCCTATGGCGCGGTCAGTGGCACTTCTGCCCGGCTCTTGCCGGGCAGAAGCAGAAAAAGGTCAGCCAGCTTTGCTGAGACTGCCAGCGGATGATTTGCCAGTACGGCGGTCCTGTTCGACCTCGTAGTTGATCTTCTGGCCCTCATTAAGGGTCGAAAGGCCCGCTCGTTCGACAGCGGAAATGTGGACGAAAACGTCCTGACCTCCGTTGTCAGGCTGGATAAAACCGAATCCCTTGGTGCTGTTGAACCACTTCACCGTTCCAGTCGCCATAGCGTATTCCTTTGTAACCATTCAATGTAGGCAGGCCATAAGCCAGGTCCGCTTCATATCCGAGACTTTAGGGCAGCAAAAGCTAAAATAGCAAAAGCCCGGTCAAATCGCTAAAGCGGCTCGCAAGCTCCATCATGACCGCCTGTCGCGGACAGCGTCTCCTGCGCTGGCGCTTCGAATGGCAAACACAAGTTCTGAAACGCTCCGGTAAATTCCAGAACCCCGTCTATCGCTGGTTTGGAGTCCTGTTAGGGACCTGCGATCGGCCGATGTGAGCAAGAGTACGCGGACGACCAGCAACTACGGGCGCGCGCTAACGCCACCATGTTCGCCGCTGTCCTAAGGGTATTTCACCTAGCCACCTCTTTAAGCGGCAAGCGCTCCCCAGTCGGCGGTGTCTGACGTCGGACAATGTCGGAGGTACGCAACACAGAGTCCGTTGAATCGCATCGCCGAAAGGGCTTTCTCATCTGGCACGGTTCCTGCGGGGTCATGCAAACGCGCAGGAGAGTCGTCCCATGATCCCCACACAGAAAAATGCCGCCCCACCTTTCGCCGACCTACTCAAAAACTGACATCCCAGCCGGGCCTGGCAGCATTGTGAGGGCTCGTCTGGACCGGCGCTGCCCACCGATCCACCTTCTCCCAGTGGGGGCGACAGGGACGCAGCACCTTCAAATTGAGGGACAACTCACTTCCGTGCGAACTTTGTCCATCGCCCGGTCACCACAACCGAAGCCACCGTCTGCTTGGCTGCGGGGCGCACTTTTTGCGACCGCGCTGGCATTTCTGACGACCGCGCCGTCTCCGGCGGCCGCCTATGACATAGCGAATTTCCTGCTCGACAACGGCATGGAGGTGGTCGTCATACCCGATCACCGCGCGCCCATCGTCACCCATATGGTGTGGTACAAGGTCGGCAGTGCCGACGAGCCTCCGGGCAAATCCGGCATCGCGCATTTCTTCGAGCATCTGATGTTCAAAGGGACGGCCAATCACGGCGCCGGCGAGTTGGACCGCGCGGTGGCGGAGATCGGGGGCTCGCTAAACGCCTTCACCTCTTACGATTATACTGCCTTCTACGAAAGAGTGGCGCCCTCGGCAGTGGAGCAGATGATGAGCTTCGAGGCTGATCGCACGCGCAATCTCACCCTCACGGATGACGTCATCAACACCGAGCGGGACGTGGTCCGCGAGGAGCGTCGCTTGAGGGTCGACAACAATCCGGAGGCGCTTCTCGATGAGGAGGTCGTCACGACGCTCTGGCAGAGCCAACCCTACCGGATCCCGGTGATCGGCTGGATGCACGAGATCGAGAAGCTGGACCGCAACGACGCCGTGGCTTTTTATGACAAGTACTGGCCGAACAACGCCGTGCTGGTGGTGGCAGGCGACGTCGAGCCCGAGGCCGTGAAGGCGCTGGCCGAGAAGACCTATGGCAAGGTCCCGCGTGGACCAGATCTGCCGCCACGCGAACGCCCGTCTGAGCCGGTGCAGAACACCAGGCGCACATTGACGCTAAGGGATGGCCGCGTTTCGGTCCCCATCTTTTCCAGATATTGGGTGGTGCCGTCCTATCGCACCGCCGAGCCCGGCGAAGCCGAGGCGCTGGACCTGCTGGCACAGATTCTCGCCGGGGGCAACCGCAGCCGGCTGTACCAGGAGCTCGTTGTGAAGCAGGGCATAGCCGCAGCGGCCGACGCTGATTTCGAGGGCACCATGCTGGATGCTGGCAAGTTCAGCATCCGCGGCTGGCCGCGCGGCAAGGCGAAGCTTGCGGATGTCGAGGCCGCAGTCGACGCCGAGATAGCGCGCATCGCCAGGAACGGCATCACCAGCGACGAACTGGAGAAGACGAAAAACCGCTATATCCGCTCGTTCATCTTCGCCCATGACGAGCAGGCCTCCGTCGCTGGCATGTATGGCTCCACGCTTGCCACCGGCGGCAGTGTGAAAGACGTCGAGGAATGGCCCGATCGCATCCGCAAGGTCACCGCCGATCAGGTTAAGGCCGTTGCCGCCCGCTACCTCGTGTCCGACCATTCGACCACCGGCTATCTCCTGCCCAAGGAAAATTGATATGATGACGAACCAATTCCGCAGGGCCATTCCACAAGCATTGCCCTCTCCTTTTGGACAAGGCTGGCGCCTCGCCTCCTGGCTGGCTGTCCTTTGCCTTGCTATTTTCTTCCTCACCCTGCCAGCGTGTACCGCCCGTGCTGCGACGAACATCCAGGAGGTGAAATCTGAAAAGGGGATCACCGCCTGGCTGGTGGAAGACCATACGCTGCCGATCGTCACGCTCCAGTTCGTGTTCGACGGCGGCACCAGCCAGGACCCGGCCGATAAGGAGGGGCTTGTCAATTTGATGACCGGCTTGTTCGACGAGGGCGCAGGCGATCACGACGGCGACACCTTTCAGGTGCGACTCGATGATGCCGGCGCTGAGATGAGCTTCCACGCGCGGCCTGACGGCATCTATGGCTCGGTGCGCATGCTTTCCCAGCGCCAGGACGCCGCTTTCGATCTCATCAGGCTCGCGTTGAACAGGCCCCGCTTCGATCAGGAACCCTTTGACCGAATCCGCGCTCAGCTTCTCTCCGGCATCATTGCCAACGAGCGCGAACCTCACGCGATCGGCAGGGATGCATGGCGGCGCCGGCTCTACGGCGCGCATCCGTATTCGAGGCCGCCCGAGGGCACCAAGGAAAGCCTGGCCCGCATAACGCCCGCCGATCTAAGCGCCTTCCACAAGGCCGCTTTCGCCCGCGAGGGGCTGCACGTGGCGGTTGTCGGCGACATCGATGCCAAAGCTCTGAGTGCAAGGCTCGACCAGTTGTTCGGCGATTTGCCTGAGAAGCAGGCGCTCGCCCAGGTACCTGATGTCACCCCGAAGCTCGGCCAGTGGACGTTGGTCGCATACGCCCTGCCCCAGACTTCGCTCCAGCTGGCTTTTCCCGGCGTCGGACGTAGCGACCCGGAATTCTATGCCGCGCAGCTGCTAAACGATATACTCGGAGGCTCGCCATTCACCTCCCGTCTGTTCCAGGAAGTGCGGGAAAAGCGTGGCCTGGCCTACGGTGTGTCCTCTAGTTTGGAAGGCCACCAGCATTCCAACACGCTTGTCGTGACCACGTCGACGCGCGCCGACAGGGCGGCGGAGACACTCGCCCTGATTAGACAAGTAATCAAGGAGCTGGTGGACACCGGGCCAACAGCGGCCGAGCTCGAAGCGAGCAAAAAGTATCTGATCGGGGCCTATGCTATCAGCAATCTTGGTTCCTCCAGGGCGATTTCAGCCACGCTTCTCAGGCTGCAGCTCGACAAGCGCGGCATAGACTACATCCAGCACCGCCCGGCCCTCATCGAGCAGGTGACGCTCGATCAGGTCAGGGCGGCGGCGAAGAAACTGCTGTCGGCCGAGCCCGCCATTATGGGCGTTGGCCCGCGGCTTGCTGGTGTCCCGTGACAGCGAATAATCCCGCGCTCTAAGAATAGATGCTGAAGGACTCCGCCCACATACGTTTGGCTGATTCGACTATGGTGCGGCAGAATGAACGCCTTGATTTCTGCCTGCTCGCCCGCAGACCAGGTTCTCGCCCGGCGGTTCGATTGCCGAGCCGGAGAACGTCGACGTTCCGAGAAGGTATTAACTTTCGCGTATTTGAAATACGAGAAAGTTAAATTCTCTGGAATTGGAGCTCAGTATGCCAACTTTCCTGTATTTCACATACGAGAAAGTTAGAAAATGGCCCTTCACCTCGTCGGAGAAAACATCGATAACGCCCGCAGCCACTATCAGGCTGAAGCGGGCAAGCTCGTCCAGCTAATGCGCGGCATCTATGTCGATGCCGGGGAGGATATCGAGGCCACGATACTCAAGCACGCCGTCCGCATCGCCAAATACCTGTATCCCAACGCTTACCGCTCGGCCGCGAGCGCTGTCCTTCTCGGCCCAACCCGCGATGGCCGCCTGTTCCTGAGCGGGCGACGAATACAACGCACGCGCTTGCGCTCGCTGGAAATCATTCAGAACGCAGCTCCCGACCACCCATCAGTCGCTCAAGCGATTGTCGATGATGGCATGGGAGAATTCCGGATCGACGTCTCCTCGATGCGCCAGCGCTTCCTCGAAGCTTTCCGCCTGCGCAGCGAACACGCGGCATCCATCGACGAGACGATGCGCGAGGCAATTGCGAACCGCCTCATAGAAGAATACGGCAGCGCCCAAGGCGCTGCCGACGCGACATGGGCGCTTGCCCGCGCAAACCAGTGGTATCGCGAAGGCGAGCACGCCGAGCGCTTCCTCCTCCGCCGTCCACTGATGGCGGAGCCCGCGCTCAATGAAGCCGCGCTCGATCTGTTAGTAGCGTGGCACGGCGCTCCACTCGGCAATCTCACACATGATGGTTTTGAGTGGCGCTGGAATCCAGACGATCAGGATGGCCCGCCACTTGTTCGCCAGACCACGCCGGGCAAGCTGCCCCCTTTCATCCTGTCGCTGCTGCCTGAAGGCTGGCTTGAATCAGTGTTGAACGACCGCGACGAGCGCGCGATGCTGCGCTCGGGCAAACGCTACATGTCGAACATCACCATCGTCGAGCATGCGAGCGATCTCTCCGCCCTGCCGCCCGACATCCTGCTAACCCGGCTCAATGGATTTACTAGGAACTCTGTCTTCACTGGCCAGTATGCAGGGCCGGGTCGCGGCGATTTAGAGCAGAGCTTCGAGCGCAATCTGGCGCAGATTTTCGAGCGTACCGATACGCCCCGTTTATCGGGCGTTCAGATCAAAGCGCCGATGTTCCTCGATACCGACGGTACTCTCTCCCCCAGTACCGGCAAACCGTTCACCCACATCCTCAAGCCTGCCGGTACAGGTGGATTTGAGGCCTGCCGGTTATCGAATGGCAGTCGCTCGCTTTGGGCAGCGCGGCCGGTTTCAAGACGCCCGCGACAGCGCTCGTCTCGATGCCTGACAGGATGCCTCCGGCGCTCCTCGTGGAGCGGTTCGACATCAGAACGAGCCTTGACGACAAGCATCTTTTGGCGCTTGAGGATTTTTGCTCGGTGCTCGGTGTGCCCACGGAAGCAAAATACGACGGCACAATGGAGCGAATCGCGCGGGCACTAAGACCGCTATCGACCTCCCCCGAAGACGACGTCCTGCTTGTCCTCAAGCGATCCTTATTCGCCTGGCTGATCGCCGATGGCGACATGCACCTTAAGAACATGGCACTGCTGAAAATCGCAGAGCCCGGCAGCGCGCAGTTCAGCTCAGTCCGCATGGCTCCGCTCTACGACGCGGTCACGACTCGCGTGTTTCCACATCTCGAAAAAGACCGGAGGGCCCTCAAGCTGAACGGCAAAGACGATCGTCTGCGGCGCGCCGACTTCAAGGCTTTCGCGAGCACGGCTGGCCTTAAGGCTGCCGATGCGGATACCAGCATCGACGATCTCGTTGCAGCCCTCTCACGCGCTCTCAACCACCTCGAATTGCCGCCACCTCTATCAGACGGCTCTCAAGGCGCGAAGATGGCGGAGCAAATGCGCGCTATTGTCCACGAACGCATCGAAGGGTTTGCGTAGATATGTCGATCTACTGATACGACGGTTTCCGCTCTCAGACCCAAACACCTTATTGGCTGAACCGCCTAGCCATATAGCGTTCGAGCTTGAGCTTGCGCTTTTTCCCAATCCGGCCTCCCATCCGCGTCCAATTTTTTGACCCCCTTATGGACTGTGCGACGTCAGCGTTCGCCCGGGCGGAGCTGGTCAAGGTTGCGCAGCCCGGGCGGGCGCGGATCGCGCTTGGCAGCTGAAGGGTGATCAGGCGCGGTTCTTGAAGCGCCAGGACTCGTGTGGACAGGTGACAAGTCATTGATGCTGCGGACTTGCAACTTTTCTCTGTCGTGAAAGGACAAGTTCTTTATCAATAATCCAAAATTTCACATTGGAATCATAATTCTTGATGATGTTCCCATAGTCTTTCTGCGCGAAGGATCGTCACCCGTATGGGCCAAGACTCTGTTTCGCTGAAGGCCACGCAGGAGCTTGGCCTCTACAACGACGCGATGGGAGCCTTCTTGATGGCGCAGGTCCGGGCCATTGTGCAGGAAGCGGGCTCCCAGCAAAAACAAATCACACTGGGTAGAAGGACTCGGAAACGCCGCAAACCAACCCTGCAAAATCTCAGAAAACGGCAGGAATGCTGGAGGTTCGGTGAAAAACGAACGCAAACCTCTTCACTGCAGTCAAACCGCGAAGCCGATGGGGCGTCGTTGCGCGCGGCCCTCGATTTGCGCGTGTGCACGGGCAGGCAAGCTGACAATTACCGGTCGATCCCGGACCAGCCGCGCCAGGCGCTGCCATACTGCGCCAAGCGCAATTGGCAGCTAACGGTCGAAATTAATTTGTTGAACCGGGTGCGAGTGGCACCGATGACCGCCCATTTGATTGCAGCGTGTTCTCGACATGGCAACGGTCGTCGGTGCGCCGTTCGACGTTATTGTCGTGCGTATCGGCGAAGCCGCCGACGCGAGCGCTGCCGCGAAACTGCGCTTTCCACCATTGCTCGATCAGTCCCACGGAGATTGTTTCCAAGTTTCATGAACGGCATCCACCAGCGCTGCGGCTAGATCTTGGACATCGGTCTCGCTCGTCGGAGTCGAGAGCGCGCCAGAGCAATTCGTCGTCATTAGAAAACTCCGTTCCAGCATTGCAAGGTGCACCTTTGCGAGCGCCGCCTTCTGCAACGCGCTCGGGCACGACGTCCGGTAGTTTCGGATCACTTCAGTCTTCAGGTGGAGCCGAAAGAGGGAGCTCGCGCCGGTAACGTGCGCGGGGAGTTCGCGCCTTCTGAGTTGCTCGATGATTTCACTACGAAGCGTTTCGCCCATCTGGTTAAGACGGGCCACGGCATCCTTTGTGTATGATTGCAGTGCCACCAGCCCAGCTGTCATGCTGAGCGGGTTTGCGGTGAACGTGCCGCCGTGGGACACGGCTGGCTTGCCCCTGGTGTGATCGAAGACCGCCATGTACGACGCAGGCCCCGCTACGGCTCCAACGGGCAAACCTCCGCCGATGATCTTGCCCAAAGCGACCAGATCCGGCTCAAAGCCGAAGATGTCATGGGCGCCACGGAAACCGACGCGGTAAGAAACGACCTCGTCAATCACAAGCAGGATGCCGTAGCGGTTACAGCAATCCTGGATGACCTCCCGCAAATCCGGCTCTGTCGGAACCATGCCCACGCGGGGAGCAACTGGATCGAGAAGGATCGCGGCGAGGCGCTCATGGTGTGCACGGATGAGCTCCCTGCACGACTTGGCCTCGTTGTAAGGAAGGACAAGGACATCCGCGGCGGTGGAGGCGGGAGTTCCACTGGCATAGAGCACACTGTTAGGCGACGAATCCCCCCAGTTGTCTGGTGCAGAATCAAGGCTCACTTCCACATAGTCATAGGCGCCGTGATATGCGCCCTCGAACTTGGCAATCATCGGGCGCCCTGTAATAGCGCGAGCGGCCTTGACAGCGAACATAACAGCCTCGGTGCCGGAGCTCGTAAAGCGGACCTGCTCAAGCTTCGGCGAACGCGTCGTGATTGCTTCCGCGAGCCTGGTCTCGCTTGTGGTCGGAAGCCCGAATGCGGTGCCGTCGTCCAGGACCTTGTGCAGCGCCTCGATCACCGGCGGAAAGGCATGGCCGTGAATGAGCGAGAAGGAGTTGTTTGCGCAGTCGAAGACCTTGCTGCCGTCCGCCTCAGTGATCCAGCTGCCCGCTCCTGCCACAGCATAGGGCGGGTGGGGAGCGAAGAACTGCGCAGCACGCATGCTGCCGCCGGGCGTGATCTTTAGCGCTCGTTGAAACTCCTCGCGAGATTTTGGCCCAACGACCTCTCCCCGGTTGTGGCCCAGCCCTGAAATGCGCTGCATGTCTGAACTCCTTGACTACCTTTGTCGAGATGGCGAGGCTCTACGAAACTTTGATGCCATTTGGCGCTGGAGCGAGTTCTGATGGAGGTGCTTGCACCATCAACACGGATCGAGAATGCTGCCTACTTTCGTGGCGGAATCGCAGCTCGCCGGCACTCTCGGTGCCGCAACCATCACGCGAAACTGCGGCGTCGGCACGCCGGCATCGCGGGCTAGTCTCTTGGCGATGATCTTGTCGAGCGCTAGCCCATGCCGGGGCGGGCCGGATCCGGTGTACGGGATGCCCGCCGGGGCATGGCGGGAACGTGGGTGAGACCACTTCTCGCCCTGAATACCGTACGCATGTTGAAGGCGATCCCCGAGGGCCGGGCCTGCGGATGGGCGGCATAAACCACACGAGCGAAGCGAGCAGTTCTTTATCGCCGTCGCACCCCGGCGTCTGGTGGCCGCCCTCTCGCAGTACCGCCGTCATGCTTTCGACCTCGCCGCGGTGGTCGACCTCCGGGCGCGGCTGTCCGAACCGATGATCATGCCGGTGTGACCATGGATCTATACGACGACTACTCGCATCAGCTACTCCCTCAGTTTGCGCACCGTCACATTCTGCGCGCAGTTGGTTGATCGAGAGGAACAATTCGTCTGGGCCCCCCGGCCGTTAACTGTCGCGTGCAATTGACGTGCCACCGAGGAGCGCGATCAAAAGGAGAAAAGCACGCATTCGTGCCACGCGGGTGGGATGCCGGCGCGTCAGTTGTGTCGGGTTTCGAACCTAAGACGTCTTCAATCGGACACGGCCGGAAACAGGAACATCTCCTGGTCTTCAAGGATAGAGGCCGAGCTCGAGGCAATCAAGGAACATGGATCAGCGCCTATGCTATCTACAAACTGGATCCCTCCAGGTCGATTGCAGCCCCGCCCCTCGAATCGCAGCTCGAGAAGCTCGGCATCGACAACACTCAGCGCCGCGCAGCCTGATCGATCGGTGATGCTCGATCAAGTCAGGGCAGCGGCGGAGCTGCTTCCGGCCGAGCCCGCCATTTATGGTCGTCGGCCTGACGCTGGGGGCAAGGATGAGCCCGGCAGCCTAGTTCGCCTTCCTTCTCCCTTTCTCGGGGAGATAAATTCGGTTCGGTGAGAAAGGCCGGCGGAGCTGTTTTCGCGGGCGTGCGAAGCACCTGCCGGGTCAGTCGACCGATCCGCCGAATCGTGGCTCGCCTTCTCCTCATGGGAGCCTCCCTTCCGATGGCAGAGATCGCGATCCGTTCAGGCCACATGAGCTGGCTGCGCGGTCGGAAGCCGATGTCCATTGTTCAGGTTGTCACTTAATGAGAACCGCAAGCCATCGACCACGACAGTTCAAGAATTCTCCCTTTAAGTCGAGTGGAATGGTCTACCAGCCATCAGGCCGAGGCCCTATAAGCATCCCCGGACGCGGAATATACACCGACGCCTGCTGACATGCGTATCCGCAGTATTTGAGAGGAATTCAGTATTGCCCCTGTGCCTGCCGATGGTCCGCCACCTGAAATCCCCGGACCTGTTTGGCGCCATCGATCGCCTGCCGGCGCTCGGCACGCCGGTTAGCGAGCGGACATTCGAGGTCCTCAACCCGTCGAGTGGCGAAGTGCTGGCAGTACTTCCCGACATGGGTGTGGAGGAGACACGCGCTGCGATCGAAAAGGCCTACGTAGCGCAGCCTGGATGGGCGGCTCTGACCGCCCGAGAACGCAGCGACGTTCTGTGGCGATGGCATGAGCTGATCATCGACCACGCCGGTGATCTTGCCGCCATCCTCACTGCAGAGATGGGCAAGCCGTTTGCCGAAGCCAAGTCGGAGATTTCGCATGCGGCCGCTTATCTGCAATGGTACGCCGAAGAAGCCAATCGCATATATGGCGAGACGATCCCGGCACCGTCGACAGACCGTCGCATGCTGGTGATCAAGCAGCCGATCGGTGTCGTCGGCACGATTACGCCATGGAATTTCCCGGCGTCGATGGTGGCGCGCAAGATCTCGCCGGCCTTGGCGGCGGGCTGCGCGATCGTGCTGAAACCTGCTGAACAGACGCCGCTCGTGGCAGGTGCAATGTTTGCCCTCGCGCATCAAGCCGGATTTCCCGACGGCGTCGTCAACCTAGTCTATGCGTCCGAAGGTGGTGGCGTTGGACGCGAACTCTGCTCCAACCCCAAGGTCCGAAAGATCAGCTTCACAGGCTCGACCGAGGTTGGCCGGCTGCTCATGCGCCAATGCTCGGACCAGATCAAGAAGGTCAGCCTCGAGCTCGGCGGCAATGCCCCTTTCATTGTCTTTGACGACGCCGATATCGACGCTGCGGTTGACGGCGCGATCCAGGCGAAATTCCGCAACGCCGGCCAGACTTGCGTTTCAGCGAACCGTCTTTACGTTCAATCGAGCGTTCACGATGAGTTCGTCGAGAAGTTCGTGGAGAAAGTCCGGCACTTATCGGTTGGCGACGGCTTCGCTGCCGGAGTGGACATCGGACCGCTCATCGACATCCATGCTCTGCGCAAGATCGAGTCCCACATTGCAGATGCCGTTGCCAAAGGGGGCACAATTCGATGCGGGGCCGAACGTATCGGCAGGGTTGGCACCTTCTTCAGACCCACAGTCCTCACCGAAATTTTCAGCATCATGGCGGTTGCGCAAGAGGAGACTTTCGGGCCGCTGGCGCCGATCATTCGCTTCCACGAGGCGGATCAGGTTGTGCGTGAGGCCAACGACACGATCTACGGCCTCGCCGCCTATTTCTATGCCTCGAACCTGAAGCGTGTCTGGCGCGTGGCCGAGGCATTGGAATATGGCATGGTTGGCATCAACACGGGGCGTATGTCTTCGGAAGCGGCGCCCTTTGGCGGGATAAAGCAGTCCGGCATCGGGCGTGAGGGTTCCCGCCACGGGCTCGAAGACTACCTCGAAATGAAATATCTCTGCATAGGCGGAATCTGATCTCTATGTGGATGGACACCTCCGGCTCAGAATGAACCAAAGGGATGATCGAGCGCTTTGGCGAACCTGCTTGCGGCTGGTTCGGGTCGTCTATCGCGACCCCGGCCTGCGCGCCTTAAGTGTGCATCTAGGCGCCCAGTACGTTGAACCGCCTCTGCGGCGACGAGCCAAGGCGCCGGTACCTGACGGTACGTTGCTCATCCTATCCAACCGCGGCAAGCATCTCATCTGTGCGGGGCGACAGCATCAAGAAGTACCCGGAGATCCACTCCGCCGACAGCTCACCCTTATATGGATATCCTGATAGGTTCGGCCGCAATCGCTCGTTTGGGCCTCATAAATGTCCCCTGTTAAACGACGTATAGCTTCTTCGGAACGGGCAGGTGCCGATCACAGTTCGGCGCCCCAATTGCCTCATTTAGTAATTTTGTCCGATCACGTTCAGATAGTGTTGAGGGGCATTTTCCAACCCACGTTTTCGGCTCGCTGTCGTGAAATTCAAACACGGGATGAGCGCCCTTTCCGACGTGCTTGAATCGACGCTCGCCCTTGTCATAGCGCTGCCCTGTTGCCTTCCCTTCTTTGCAACGCCGGCCGCTGCCATTTTCTATCTTCACTCCTGCCAAGCATCAATACCCGGCCGCCGCCCCCAAAACGAAGTGTCTCGGGCTCTGCCTCAAAAAATGCCCTAAGTCGCAATACTCCTCTTCTGTTGCCGCGGCCCAAGCTCGGCGCCTAGCAGGCTTTTGAACGGGTCAGGCTCTTCGCGAAGGGACATCGCAGGCGCCCGACTGTTACCCTGACTTGGCGGAAACGCGAAAACAAATGAACGGGTAAACCACTCGCGGTCGGCGTCAATATTCGGTACTGAATTACACCTTGGGCGCGGGAGCGACTCTCGAAATCGTTCGATAGGCTGTCCGACCATTGGAAAGTTCGCCAAGGCACCGGCGTGTTTGCGTCCGCGGCGCGAGACAATGCTGGATCACTGTGGTGCCGTCAATCACGATGGTTCTGCAGAGAAACGTCTCGCCAGGTGGTTCACGCGAACTAGAACGCGATCGTCCATCAGATGCGCTGACACAGCGAATGTCGTCAACCCAACGGTGCAGCGCGTCCGCACGGCGAGCGGTTGCGGACACTTTTTACGCCGCAACCTCCTTATTGCCGCACAAGCAATTGAGCGCCCTTCGCGCATCGCTCTGAATCGCTACAGTCGCCGGCATTCTCGCCTGGACAAGATACAGTGACACTAGACGTGCCCAGGCCGCACGTCCACGAGAGACATTGAGGGGTGAGATCCAATGATTATAGCGCATCTGCTCGACATGGACGGGGTCCTGGTCCGCGGCGGCCAACCGATTGCTGGCTCGGTCGACTATGTCGCCGGGCTAGTCGCCAAGGGTGAGCCGTTTCAGATCTTCACCAATAACTCGCGCTTCACGCCCGAAGATCACGCCGAGCGTCTAAGAGCGGTTGGCTTCACCGTGCAGCCAGAGCACATCTACACATCGGCGCTCGCCACTGCGCGGTTCGTGGAACTGCAAAAGCACGGATCATCTGCTTATGTCATCGGCGACCACGGTCTGGTCGAGGCCTTGCGGCAGGCAGGCTGCCGGATAACGGAGTTTGCCCCCGAGTTCGTGGTCCTCGGAGACACCACTTCGTACCACTACGAGCAGATCGCAACTGGCGCCGAGCTTGTGGCGAAGGGCGCGCGCTTTCTCGCCACCAATCCGGATGGGACTGGCCCGACCGAGCGGGGCTCCCATCCGGCATGCGGTGCAGTCGCAGCACTAATCGAGAAGGCCACCGGCCGCCAGCCCTATTTCGTCGGGAAGCCGAACCCCTTCATGATGCGTAACGCGCTCGACCGGCTCGGAGTGCGAGCTGTCGATACCATCATGGTCGGTGACCGCATGGACACCGACGTGCTCGCCGGGCTGGAATCGGGCCTGAAGACAGCCCTTGTGCTTACTGGGGTCACGAAACTGGCTGACATAGAGCGGTTTCCATTCAGACCGGACCACGTGGTCGAGTGCCTTGCCGATCTGGACCAGATCATAGTGAACCAATAAGCCGAACGCACCTCTACACGAAGACCGAACGCTCCCTCTACGTTCCGCATGGCGGCCGTCAACCTGAGCAATGATCGGGAGGAACAGCAGGCCGCATCCAGAAAAGAAGTGATAAGCATGACAACTTAGTCGAAGTATACCCATGTAGCCCAATGCAGGCCGGTCTTGACCTCTATGAAGCAAGAGTCTTCGACCGAAGAATCTCGCGCGCCGAAGTGAAGTAGGCTAGTCCAGCGAATGGGCAGGTCGGATCGACCAGATGCGTTCGCTGCGACACTCACGCCCGACACCGCCTTCGTTTCTGTCATGGCTGCGACAACGAGATGGGCGTCGTTCAACCCATTGTAGTTTAGACCGATATCGTCGCCGCCTCGCTCCGGAGGCGATCCTACACGTGGACGCCGTGCAGGTTGTTAGTCGTATACCCATAGATCTGACAGACGAGTTCGTCGAAGTCGATCTGCTCTCCCTATCAGCGCATTAATTCCAAGGCCCGAAAGGCGTGGGCGCGTTGTACATTAGGGAGGGGTTGCGCCTCGAACCGCTTTTTTTATGGTGAACAGGAGGACGGGCGACGGCGCGGGACGCTGAACAGCTAAGCAGCCGCCTGACTGGCCGTTGCCGCGGAACAGGCGGCTCGGCGGCTGAGTGTAGCGAATGGCATCGAAGCGCTTCGAAACAACTTTGAACGGGAGTTGCAATCCGCCTGCCGCAAGTACGTATTAATGGGATTCAAGCTCCGCGCCTTCCAAATACGTGCTCTTGACCATCCCGTGGTGTGAGGCCGATGCGATTGTCGAGCGCCTGGCGATGCGCGGAATCTGTCTCTCCACAGGTTCCGCCTGCCGCGCTGGCTCCAGCGCTCCGTCGCATGTGCTGACGACGATGGGGATCCCTATCAAGATGCTAAGTCTACGCTGCGAGTGAGCCTTTCCACATCTACTCCAAAGGCGGATCTCGAGTTGGCAATGGCCGAAATAGTCGCTGCCGTGAATACGGAGCCACAACGACCGCGCTCGAAGTCTGACAATTCTTCAGCACCAGTTCGCATAGCCGGACGCGAAACATTGCGCCTCTAATTTGAAGTTCTGAACGCGAGTACGTCTGAACACGGATGCCCGGCAGGAGACTGAGCTCGCTGCCGGGCCGGGTACGCCTTGGGAGGTGGCGTAATTCAGCGACTCTCGTGGAGGTGGGAACCACTCAGTCCGCGTGTTTTGCTGAATAGCGAGCATGTACCGTGCCAGGTCAAAAAGCGCTTAAAAACACCCGAGAGTCAGGTTCCTGTACCTTGCGTACTCGACATTGTCGGCTATCGGACAATACGAACGTGCCTCTTGGCATCGACGATGCCTCAAGAAGGCCGTTCGCTGCCATGTCGAGCGGGCCAATCGGTGGTGACGGGTTTTAGCTCCGAACTGTTCGCCGGCTGACGCACAGGGCGGATATCACTTTCAAGTGAGGAAATCTCTGTACCCTCCATTCATGAGCGCGCGGCCACGAGAGACGGCGCGGCGAATGCGGTCGCGCAGATGATCGCGAGGATCCCTCCAGTCGGCATGGGCGCGCCGTTGACCAACCAGAGCTTCGGCGAGCTCGCGATGTGACGCCCCGGCAAGTGAGCCGTCGAGCGCACGAAGAACGAAGGTCAAACGCGGACCGCGTTTTTCCCGCGGAAACAAGCGGGCAGGCAGTTGCTGACCCAGACTCAGAACATTGAGGCACTCGAGCGCCCTCAGACGGGGCTTCGAAAGCATCGCTGGCCAGATCGCCTCGGTGCGGAGGCAAACAGGGCGCAAGATATCCGCGCCAGAGACGGCGAGCTGTAGCGTATGTTCCGCATTGCGAAGAAGAACATGCTGGCCCTTGTCGGGCGCCAGCAGGACCGTCGCACGACATGGCAACGCCGAGAGCTCGAACGGCAATGTCGCCGAGGATGCGGACAGCTGTTCTGCAATGACCGGCAGCACATGGACGCACCAGAGCGGAGACCAGAATACGAGCGAATTTCGCCCATAAGACTCGGCGAAACAGGACACCCCAGCGCGACAGGTCACCGGCCAACGCGACCACGTCGAGAAAGGGTTGGTTAGACAGAGTATGGGCCTGCTGGCGCGCAGCGATCAGATCACGCTGGAATGCTGGGTTGCGGCGTAAGAACTCCCAGGCCCACTCGCGCGGCGTCAGACCAGCGGTGTAATCATATGATCTTTCATCGCGCCAATCAGCCTCGTCCGCGTCAGTCACGAGAACTGTAGGCACGACTGTGCTCCCCTGCCCGCCCCCAGGGGGGTCGAAAGTTTATGCCACTTGGCAAAGCACCGGCGCCGAATGCCCCAGACCTCGATGGGGCCATGTCGTCGAAGCGTGTGCCATTGGCGCCGTCGAGGGTAGAAGGCGCGCGCAAATGGCCACCAGACCGTCGAACCCGCGCAGCGACAGCCAGCGCGGCCTGAGGACGCCAAGGGAGTCGGTTTGATGGCGGTGATTGGCTCCTGCGTCGCGTTCCAGACGTTCCTTGCAGGCGCGTTAGCGTGGCGGTGGATTGCACACTGATTGTGGGTAGGTTGTCGTAGCGCGAGCGCTATAAGCTCAGTCATCGTAGGTCTCCTGGGGAATTTTCCCCCATAGGAGGCCAAGTTTCAGGGTATGGCAGCCTGTATAGGTGTACAGGTTGAGCCGACTGTGCAGTGGGCCCGCAAAACGAACCGGCGAGGCGCGCAATTGCTTTTGGGGTGGTGCTCACGCCGGGGTTTTGCGAGCGGCATGGAGATGGAGCGGCCGGGGGCCACTTGCGCCTGCTGCAGCCGTTTTCCAGGCAGACTTGTCCCACGCTGCCTTTGGTGCGGGCGTCCAACTCGCAGCGTCAGCCAAAGACCGCCGATCGTTGGCCGTCTCGCCGAGATAGGATGCCGAGCCGGAGCTTCCCTGTTCCTGACCCTCACACCTTGCATATTGAACGACGGTCGCCAGCAGCTGAATGTAGCTCGCGACCACTCTCATGTGTTCGTTCGAACGCAGATTGCAGGCGCGATCGGCAAACTTAAAAAGTGCAATCAAGGGGACGGTTCAGGCCAAGTTTGCTGGCAGGGTTGGATAACCATCAGCTCGGCCAAGCGGCGCCCTATCCCTTCCTCGGATCGCCGATTTTTGACTGGTGGCGGTGTCTAGACCCCTAGGCACAGGCCGCTTGGTCGCTCACGGCGTCCGTTGCCTCATGAATGTCTGCCATTGAATCCCTGTGCGTGAAGCGTTCCGGAGCGAAGATGTCGGGGGCCAACCAAGTTCATTGTGAGCTTCCCTGCTTGAGCCCTACGCGGCGTCACCTAACTCCCCGCAGGTGGTCGATCGGATGATTGCGCGGTGCACTCGTTGTCGGATTCTCGACGATGTCGGACATCTGACACAGCGCTGTCAGAGCGGTCACATTGTTCCGAAACGATTTTCCCAGTTGGCACGACGGTTGCAGTCCTATGCGCAAAAGCACTGCGACGCCGCACCGACTGAAAAGAACCCACCTGATGATCACGGCTTTCGAACATGGGGGCGCAGCCGCCAACACTGAGCCTTCCCGAGCAGACGGAAGCCATTGCGCTTTCATTCCTCCGGTTGTCCGGACATGAGCGAATTCGATTTCCGCCCAACACTGAATGCACCCGACGATGACCCACATCTTTGGCTCGAAGATGTAGAAGGCGAACGGGCACTGGCGTGGACCGCCAGCCAGTCGGCAAAGACCCTGAAGCACTTCGCGGGAATGCAGTTCGAGCGCGACCGGGCGTCGCTGCCAGCCATTTTCGACCGTCCCGACAGAATTCCCCTGGTCACGCGCCGCGGTCAGTACCTCTACAATTTCTGGCGAGATGCCGGAAATCCGCGCGGACTGTGGCGCCGGATCACCCTTGCCGTCTACATGCAGGCGGATCCCCAATGGGAGCTACTGCTCGATCTGGATGCCCTCGCGGCTAGCGACGGAGAGGACTGGATCTGGGGCGGCGCGTCGATCGAGCCGGAGAGACGGGAAAGAGCCGTTCTGCGCCTGTCGCGCGGCGGCAGCGACGCGGTCGTGCATCGCGAATTCGACTTCAGCTCTCTGAGCTTTGTGGCCGACGGTTTCAATCTCCCCGAGGCCAAGGGCGACATTGATTGGCTCGACCCCAACACTCTTCTGCTTTCCAGTGCGCTTGGTTATGGTATGGCCACGCGCTGCGGCTACGCACGCACCGTGCGACTGTGGAAGCGTGGCGCAGATCCCCTCACCGCGCCGGTAATCTTCGAGACCGGTTGCGAATCCCTCGGCGTGTCTGGCCATCTGGACCGCACCGCCGAAAGCGAGCGCCTTTGGTTTATCGAAAAGCCGGCCTACTTCGAGAAGATAGTTCGCATTGGCGATAGAAGCGGGCCGAAGGTTGAGATCGACCTTCCTCGGGACGCCTGGTGGAATGGCTTCGATGACTGGCTGGCGGTAAAGCCGCGCAAACCCTGGACGGTTGGAGGGACTACCTATGCCGCCGACGCGCTGATCGGCATCTCGCTCTCCTCTTTCCTGGCCGGCGAGCGTCGTTTTAGTACGCTGTTTGAACCAGCCGAGAGGCGCTGTCTGCAGTCATTCTTCTGGAATGACGGGAAGCTCATTATCGCCTACCTGGCGAACCTCGTTCCAAGATTCGAGATGTTTACCCCGGGCCCGCAGGAATGGACACGCCGAGCCCTGGACACCCTGCCCGCGCAAGGGGCTGTTCACCTCTGGTCACTCGATGCGGCAGATCACGAGACCAATGGAGAGGTCTTGGTTTGCGCTCAGGATCCGATCACGCCGCCGCAGCTTTTCCTATTCGATCTCAACGCCGCGCCGCCTCTCAGCGCTTCAGTAATCCTGAAGCGCAACCCGGAGACTTTCGACGCATCCGGACTGGTGGTCACGCGCCACGAGGCAGTGTCGATCGATGGTGAGATGATCCCCTATACGCAGGTCGGTCCGGCTGATGGGAAAGGAGATGCCCCGGTTCACCTTTCCGCCTATGGCGGGTTCGGCATATCGCTCCTGCCCTACTACAACTCCTCGCTCGGCAAGCTGTGGCTCGAGCGCGGCGGCACGTGTGTGGTGGCGAACATCCGCGGGGGCGGCGAGTTCGGCACCCGCTGGCACGATGCCGGGCGGAGGGAGGGCAAGCGTCTCGCCCATGACGATTTCGCCGCCGTTGCCGCCGACCTCGTGCGAAGGGGCATTACGCTGCCGAGGCGGATTGCCGCCGAGGGCGGCTCAAATGGCGGCCTGCTGATCGCCAACATGCTTACCCGCTATCCTGAGCATTTCGGCGCGCTGTTCTGCACGGTTCCGCTTATCGACATGCGCCGCTACACCAAGCTCCTGGCGGGCGCGAGCTGGATCGACGAATATGGCGATCCCGACAAGGCTGACGATTGGGCTTTCCTGAAGGAAATCTCCGCCTATCACGCCGCGACGCCCGGACAGCCCTATCCGCCTATCCTGCTCGCGACCACGAAGCGGGACGACCGCGTCCATCCGGGCCACGCGCGCAAGATGGCGGCAAAGCTGCAGGCCCTTGGCTATCCCGCGTACTTCTACGAGCCCGGCGCGGGCGGCCACGGCTACGGCAAGGACAATCGGGAGCGCGCTGCATTCATCAGTCTTGGCATCCACTTCCTTCGCAGCGCGATCGGCTGGCACGCCGATAGCTTTCATAGACGACCGGGAGCTCGACAAGCGCGGACTTCGGATGAGTGAGT
Organism: Mesorhizobium sp. WSM4849; assembly: GCF_055811385.1. Taxonomy (NCBI): domain Bacteria; kingdom Pseudomonadati; phylum Pseudomonadota; class Alphaproteobacteria; order Hyphomicrobiales; family Phyllobacteriaceae; genus Mesorhizobium; species Mesorhizobium sp. WSM4849. Next base: position 276 of record NZ_JBVVPW010000025.1, on the reverse strand, counting down.
ACAGGTCGAGGACTGCGACAAAGGTGTAAATAATGCGAGCACGGTTTGCGCAAATGCGCGCCCCGCACGCTGTCGATATCAATCAATACTGCAGGACTATAGCAGTCTACCGTTTCTGAAGAGCAAGGAGAAATATCATGGCAACAAAGCGAGTGAAGGTGGCGCGGGGAGTAACAGCGGCCGTCGTCTTGATGCTGCTGGCACAGCCGGCTATCGCGATTCCAAAAGCCCCCTCCGCGTCTCCGCCTCCCCCGCCGCCGCCCCCATACCCCTGCC
>NZ_JBVVPW010000024.1:0-116359 GCF_055811385.1 Mesorhizobium sp. WSM4849 | reverse complement strand
GCGATCCACCGAGGCGACGAAAAAGCCAATCCGCCGCAGCAAGGATAACGCTCATGCCCTAAGTTAGCGCCTATGGGACAGCACCCCCTCTGCCCTGCCCGCTGCTTCACCGATTTTTCTTGACCTACAAGTACAGAATCGCTACCACCATCGGCCATGGGAAGACTGAAGCAATTCGACCCCGACGCCGCCGTCGCCACCGCGACGGATCTGTTCTGGCGCCAGGGTTATGGCGCGACGACGCCGGCCGACCTTGTCGAGGCGCTCGGCATCGGCAAGGGCAGTCTCTACAACACCTTCGACAGCAAGCGGGCGCTGTTCGGTGAGGCGTTGCGCCATTACGGCGACGCGCGCGTGGCGGCCCTGCTTACTGTGCTGAACCGGCCAGACCCGGCAAGGGCGCGGCTGCAGGCAGCGCTCGAGCGGCTTGCTGCGCCGGAGATCGCCCATCTGCGGCGGCGCGGCTGCATGGGAGTGAACACGGTTGCCGAGCTTGGCGGGCGCGACGCGGCCGCCACCGTAATCGTGCACTCGATTTTCGAGCGCATGGAACGCGCGCTGCAGGGCACGATCGAGGAGGGCCAACGCAATGGCGATATCGATGCCGGCCGCGACGCGCGGGAGCTGGCCAGCCTGCTGATGACCACGATCCTCGGCATGACCGTGATCGCGAAAATGTCCGACCGGACCGAGCAATTGCACCGCGTCGTGCATGTCGTGATGTCGTTGATCTAGCCAGGAAAAACCATGATCGGGCACCGGCAATCGGGCTCTCTTTCGTCACGACCAATTTTGTACCTTTAGTTCAAGAATACCGTCGTCTTCAACCGCAAACTGGAGAAACCATCATGACCTTATCGCTGGCGAACAAAATCGACTCCGAGGCTTTGAAACTCGAGGCCAATAAAGCGACCGTTCTTGCCTTCTATGAAGCCGCCATCAACCGGACGGATTTCAAGGCCGCCTCGAAGTTCCTCGGCAGCCGCTACGTCCAGCACAATCCCTTGATTGCCGACGGCATCGAAGGCTTCAAGGACTTCCTCGCCTTCCTACGGGAAAACTTCCCCGGCCTGCGCGCCGAGGTCAAGCGGGTCTTTGCCGACGGCGACTTCATCATCGCGCACACGCATGGCGTGCGCGTGCCGGGCGACCGCGGCTCGGCCATCGTCGACATCTTCCGGCTCGAGGAGGGCAAGATCGTCGAGCACTGGGACGTTACCCAGCCGATCCCGGAACAGCCGCTCAACCAGAACGGGATGTTTTGATTGAAGCAGATCAGACGCTGAAGCCGCCGATCTCCCCCACTTGGGGAGCCTGGTGGTGTCACTGTGTGGGCGCTGTCTTGCAACGTTGGAGATTGGCGAAAGCCCAGGATGACGGCCGATCTCCCCCCGTGTGGGAGAGATTGGCTACTTCGCCGTCTCGCCCCTAGATCAGCTTCTCCAGCGTGATCGGCAGGTCCCGCACCCTTTTGCCGGTGGCGTGGAACACCGCGTTCGCAATCGCCGGCGCCACGCCGACGATGCCGAGTTCGCCTACACCCTTGCCACCAAGCGCCGAGGAATGCGGGTCGGGGATGCCGACCGAGATCACCTCGATGTCGGGAATGTCGGCATTGGTTGCGATGAGATAGTCGGCCAAATTGTTGTTGACGATGCGGCCGTGGCGGCGGTCGACGATGCCTTCCTCCAGCAGCGCCTGGCCGATGCCCATGATGATGCCGCCCTTCCACTGGCTTTCGGCGAGCTTGGGGTTGTAGAGCCGACCTGAATCCAGCGCCGACACCACGCGCGATACGCGAACCGTGCCAAAATCCTCGTCGACGCGCACCTCGATGAAATGCGCGCACCAGCTGTGGCGGGAATAGTCGCCCTCGGTGTGCGACAGCGCCGTCGCGATGGTCGTGTAGTTCTTGTAGCGATCGTCAGCCGTCGAATTGGCCGGCATGGTGTCGCCCATCGCCTCGATCTGGCTGCGTCCGACGCTGCCGAGCAGCTCGGCGATCGAGACCTCAGGGCTGTCGCCGCGCGGCGAGGCGATGCGGCCATTGGCAACGACCAGGGTGTTGGCCTGCAGCGCATGGAACGGCGAATTTGGATCGCTGATCGCCAGCCCGACCAACTCATCGAGCGCGGCGGTCGCCGCCTTGTGCACCGCGCCGGTCATCACGCCGGCCAGCCGCGAACCGCCGGTGACGCCGGCGCGGGCATAGCGCGAGTCTCCCAGCTTCACCACGACGTTCTCAGCTGGCACGCCGACCACTTCGGCGGCGGTCTGCGCCAGGATCGTATAGGTGCCCTGCCCCATGTCGATGCTCGAGCTTTCGACCTCGACCGAGCCGTCGGCGAGAATGCGCACCATCGCCTCGCCATAGGCGCGCCGCACCGGATAGGTGCCGGCGGCTACACCCCAGCCGATCAGCTGATCGCCGTGGCGCATCGAGCGCGGCTCTGGTGCACGTTTCGACCAGCCGAAGGCCTCGGCACCGGCAGCGAATGCCTCGCGCAGCTGGCGTGTCGACCACGGCTTGTTCGCCTCCGGATCCTGTTCGGCATAGTTCCTGAGCCGGATTTCCAGCGGATCGATGCCGACCTCGTAAGCCAGTTCGTCGATCGCGCCTTCGATGCCGAAGGCGCTCGGGTTCTCGCCCGGCGCGCGCAGCGCCCCCGGCACCACCGTATTCACCCGCACGACGTTCTGCCGCGACGAGAAATTCGGTGTCGCATACATGATCGAGGTGACCGAACCGAGCGGCTCGACCCAGATGCCGTCGACCGAGGTCTCGTTGACGCCGCGATGCACGATCGACTGGATCCGTCCCTCTGCGTCGGCGCCGAGCGCCACCGTCTGGCGCGTCGCCGCCCGTCCGCCATAGGCGGTGAAGGTCTGCGGCCTGGTGACCGCCAGCTTCACCGGCCGTCCCAGCATTCTCGCGGCCATCGCCGCCACCGCGCCGTAGCCGTAAGCGAACGCCTTGGAGCCGAAACCGCCGCCGATAAAGGGCGAGACCAGGCGCACATTCTCGAACGGCACGCCGAACCATTCGGCATAGGTCCGCGCCATGCCGTCGAGCCATTGGCTGGGCTCCCACACGGTCAGTTGGTCGCCCTGCCAGTGCGCGATCAGGCCGTGCGGCTCCATCGGCGCCTGGTATTCGCGCGGCGTGTTGTAGGCGGCGCAGATCCGAACCGGGGCGGCGGCGAAAGCCGCCTGCGCATCGCCCCATTCCTTGGTCATCGTGTCGATCGGAATGCCGTCGCCGGCCTTCGGATCGTCGAGATCGACGATGGCCGGCGTCTCGTCATAGGCGACCTTGACCAGTGCCGCGGCCGCGACCGCCTGCTCGAAACTCTCGGCCACCACCGCCGCGACATGCTGCCCGCTGAAGGTGATGTCGCGCGCCAGCGGGCAATAGGGAATATCTGGCGGCGGCGTGCCCAGCCAGTCCGTAGCGGTGTTGAGGCGCAACGCATTGTCCGGCGTCAGCACCAGAAGCACGCCCGGCGCGCTTTTAGCCGCGGCCGTGTCGATCGAACGCACCTTGCCGGCCGCAATCCTGCTCTCGACCAGGACCGCGTGGCTGAGCCCTTCGGGCTGCTGCTCGACCGCGTATTTTGCGGCGCCGGTGATCTTGGCCGGGCCATCGACGCGCGACAGCCGCCCGCCCACTGCCTCCGCGAGGATGGCGCCGTCGGAAGCGTCGCCTCTCTTCAAATCATCATGTCTTGATCTGACGTCGTGAACGGTCATGCCGTTTCTCCAATTTTCAGGATGACGCGGGCGACGACGCGCGGCGCCAGTTCGATCTTGTAATGGTTGGCGCCGTGGTCGACGGCGCCCTCGATGGCGAGCAGGCTGGCGCGCCGGACCGTGTCGGGCTCCAGCAGCCTGCCTTTCAGCGCCTCTTCCACGGCGCGAGCGCGCCACGGCCTGGTGGCGACACCGCCGAGCGCCACGCGCAAATCACGGATCGTCCTTCCGTCAGCCTCGAACTCGATGCCGACGGCGGCACTTGCAGCGGCAAATTCGTAGGATTGCCGGTCGCGGACTTTTAGATAGGTCGAACGTCGTGCTGCGGCGGAAGCAGGAATGCTGATCGCGGTGAGCATCTCGCCTGGCGCGATCGCATGTTCCCTGTCGGGCGTGGCGCCCGGCAGGAGAAAAAAGTCATCGACCGCGACCTGGCGATCGCCGAGATGGACTGTTGCGTCGAAGGCGACCAGCGCTGTCGCCAGATCGCCGGGATAGCTGGCGATGCAGGCTTCGCTGGTGCCGAGCACGGCATGGCCGCGGGTGACGCCGCCGATCGCCGAGCAGCCGCTGCCGGGCGTACGCTTGTTGCAGGCCGGAAAATTCGCCGGATCGCGGAAATACGGACAGCGCGTGCGCTGCATCAGATTGCCGCCGATGGTCGCCATGTTGCGGAGCTGCGCCGAGGCCGCCTGCCACAGCGCATCCGAGACGGCGGGGAACCGGCTTTTTATCTCGGCATGGTCGGCGACGCTGCTCATCCTTGCCAACGCTCCGATCGTGGCGCCCCGGTCATCGACCGTGATCCCATCCAGTCCCTTGAGATGGGTGATGTCGACCACGGTTTCGGGTTCGGTGACGCCGCATTTGGCGAGATCGATGAGCGTCGTGCCGCCGGCGAGCAGCATGGCGCCGGGCAGCGCCGCCGCCTGGCGTGCCGCATCGATGGAATTGGCGCGCAGATAGGAAAAATCCCTCATGACGCGACCTCCAGTGCCGCCTGGCGCACGGCGGCGACGATGTGCGGATAGGCGCCACAACGGCAGAGATTGCCGGCCATATATTCGCGGATCTCGTCATCCGAGCCGGCATGGCCCTCGCGGATACAGGCGACAGCCGACATGATCTGGCCCGGCGTGCAGTAACCGCACTGGAAGGCGTCCTGTTCGAGGAAAGCGGCCTGCACCGCGTGCAGCGTGCCGTCGCCGTCAGAAAGCCCTTCGATTGATGTGACCGCCCTGCCCTCGGCCTGGGCGGCGAGCGTCAGGCAGGCCAGCACACGCTGGCCGTCGACATGCACGGTGCAGGCGCCGCATTGGCCCTGGTCGCAGCCTTTCTTGGTGCCGGTCAGGCCGAGATGATCGCGCAAGGCGTCGAGCAGCGTGACGCGCGGCTCGACCTCCAGTTCATGGCGATGTCCGTTGATTTGAAGTTGGATGGGAATTCGGGTTTTGCTTGTCATGGGGCGTCTGGCTCCTGTTGCTTGACGCGAAGGGGGATGATCTGGTGCCCGGCCGGCGAGCGGCAAGGGCGGGGAAGATCGGCGAAAACGGCGGCGCGCATAATCTCCCCCTCGAGGGGGAGATGGCCGCGAAGCGGCCAGAGGGGGTCGCCTCGCATAGAGCGCCACCCCCATCTGCCGCAGGAGGTCGTGCCCGGTCGAACCGACCCCCTTCTGTCGCCTTCGGCGACAACTCCCCCTCGAGGGGGGGAGATCACGCTCTCGCCGGCTTGCAGGCTCTCGACACGTGACATACCGGTCCCCTGGTTATATGATAAAGGTGCTCCACTAAAACGGAGGAGCCTCCGTTTATTACGTGGGGGGTGGACCCGTCGGGTTCAAGCCCCGTATTCGCAGTGGAGAAAATTTTGGCTTCGCAGCCGCCCGCAACCGCCAAAGACGAGCCCGACCCGACAGCGGCAAAACCGCTGCGCGCCGATGCGCAGCGCAACCGCGACGCGCTGGTCGAGGCAGCAGCAGCGGCCTTTGCCACGCATGGCGCCGATGCCTCGCTGGAGGAGATCGCGCGCCAGGCCGGCGTCGGCATCGGCACGCTCTACCGGCATTTTCCGACGCGCGAGCATCTGGTCGAGGTGGTCTACCGGCGCGAAGTGGAAAGCCTGTGCGTGGCCGCCGACGAGCTCGCTCTTCACCACCCGCCCGACGTTGCGCTCGAACAGTGGATGCAGCGCTTCGTCGACTACATCGCCACCAAGCGCGGGCTGGCGACGAGCCTGCGTATCCTGCTCAACACCAATTCAACCTTGTTCTCGGACATGTCCGGCCGGGTGACACTTGCCTTGCGGCAGCTGATCGAAGCGGCGGTCGCCGACGGTTCGATCCGCAGCGACGTCGACAGCTCCGACGTTCTGCACGCGCTGGGCGGCATCTATTCTGCGCCCGATACCGAGGACTGGCGCGACCGCTCGCGCCGGCTGGTGTCGCTGCTGATGGACGGGTTGAGGTTTGGGGCTGGCAAGTCCGCGAAGGGCGGGTGAAGGCTGGGCTGCCGAAAAGCGCGGCGCTGGGACGAAGTCCGCTTTGCGCCATTTCCGGGCGCTCGCGAGTACCGCCACCAATATCGCCTTTTCGACCCCCTCTCGGACCTTGCGCCCAAGGGGCCAAGGCCGATCCCGTGCGGCCAGTTGGGGAGAGGACTATTCAAGCCTCTTCCCAAGTTGCTCAATCCAGTCGAGTCGCGACCAGTTTGCCGTCCATCATCATCGGGATGATTGCCAGCTTCTTTTCTTCCATGAATTCCAGATCGGCGCTGCCTTGATTGAGGTCCATCAGTTGCTCGACTTTTCCATCCGGATGAATGCGAAAGAGCGCCCCTGCGACCCAATCGGTAACCAGCCAGTTCCCTGCCCCGTCCGATTCTAGACCATCTAGATTTCCAACAGGCTCGCCGGACCCGATGTCAGAGATGGCCTTCGTCTTCAGGTCGACCGCGATCAGATGGCCGGGTGTCTTGGACGAAAAATCCGGCTGGATGTCGCGACCCCAGCCGGCGACGAGGAGGCGACCGTCTTCGATACGCAGACCGTTCGGATGCAGAAGATCCTCGCTCTCGAGCCAGACGGAGAGAGCATCATTGTCCAGAACATAAATCCTGTTCGCCAGCATGTCGGAAGCAAAGACACGACCCGCCTCGTCGACGGCGGGATCATTCAGGAACTGAGCGCCTTCGGCAGGCCACGTTCCAGTGATTTTACCGCTCTCGACGTCGACGGCCACAAGCCGATCGATGTCGGTGACGAAAAGCGTATCGCCTTGCATCACCAATCCCTTGGGCGCATTAAGGCCGGTCACCCACTCGGCTGCCTGCAACTTTCCGTCAGGCGAAACCTTCGAAAGGTATCCGACCCCATCCCTGCCGGCGGGGTCGCCAACAATGTTGGAGAGGTAGAAGATGTTCCGCTTGGCGTCGAAAAATACGCTCTCCGGGGCCTTGAATCCGTCAAGCGACCAGACCTCCTCCGCTTTCGCAGGTGAGCCTGCCACTCCTAGTAGTAGAATAGAAAATAGAACTGACTGCAACTTGATCATGATAACCTCCCTATATTGTTTTTCTTGTGTATCCGGGTAAGTGCAACCGAACATTGCTTCGTCGCTTATGCAAAGCGTAGGGTTGCAGCTTCGATTCCGACAAATCCATCTGTCAGAGCGATTTCTGCTTAGCCTCGTCAACTTTACAATTCCCCAGATGAATGGCAGTTCCAACGTCAACTGTCCTGGAAGCCGTACTGCGGACGAAAAGCAACGCCTGACATCCCGCGACGCTGTACTCGGCGCGAGAGGCCGGTGTTCGAAAGCGACGCCTACTAATCGAAACGCCAGCCTGTCGCCTTTTGCGGACGGCCGATGCGGTTCGCCGAACGCATCATCGGCTCGAGGCTCGGATCGTTGATATTGCCGAAATCGGGCACGAGCGGCCGCCAATACCCAGGAAAGACCTGCCACTGAGTTCCACGAGAGCCTAGAGGCGGAAGGAGAGCCGAGCTTTCCGACCGGTCCGGGTGGGTGGGCCGAGCAACAGAGTGACGGCGCTAACGCCCAGCGTAGCAGCACCGACGCAACCGCCGACAACCAGGGTAGGTAAACACAGGTCCTGACGGGTAAATTCGCGCGCTTGCCGCGCCGCGATGACATCCTCAACCTCACCTGAATGCGGCTGTCGCCCCATTCGATAACGGAATGCCAGCGGAGCAAGTAACTCCGCGCTGAATTGCGTCCGGTGCGAAATCCTATGCGAACAAGCCGACTGCTCGATCGTAAAAATGGTCGAGAGCGCAGCGCCTGGCGGCAATCCGGGCGGCTTCAAGCAATTCCTCGCGACCCGAGGCGCCGTCCTTGTAGGTTGCGATGACCACGCGCGCGATCATTTCGGCGTCCTCGTTGTCAAGCTCCGCTTCGCCGGACCGCAAAATTTCCCGAACCACACCCCTCAAGAGATCCAGTTCAATGGTTGAAAAAACGCCCATATGGGGCGCGGATGTGCACTCCACCGCCATCTGAATTCCTCCCGCTGTCACGATATCAAACACGCGAGAGATTACAACTAAAGTATTAGACGAGCGCTTCGGAGGTCGTTCGGCACCCGAACACCGCTGCAACCTTGCTATGCCGCATTTGCCCGAAGTGCCGCGAAATGCTTTTCTCACGTTGGTACAAACAGAAATGGTGCCATCTCATTGCCGAAGCGTCCGCAGACAACGATCGACGTTTCAGGCGGTTGTCGGACCCAACACCTTACGGAACCCCGTTGCGCCGCATGACGTGCAGACGTAGCAAATGCGATTAGTCGGCCATCGATGGAGTACTCATGAAGAAGACTGTCGTTAGGGTTGTCTGTGCCATCGGCCAAGCGGGGCAGATTGGCCTCGATGGGCGCCTTCCCTGGGAAGGCAACCGGTCGCCGGAGTTCGTCGCCGACGTTGCACGGTTTTTCGACGTCACGAGAGGACACGTCTTGCTCGCCGGCCCCAAGACGATCGCGAGCGTTCCGGATTTTGCTCGCGCGGATCGGGAACTTGTCGTTGTTCGCTCCAGCATGGATCCCGAGGACACGCTCCAACGCTTTGCCGGCCGTGTCGTTTTCATCGGCGGCGGTCCACCGGTGTGGGACGCCTACGCGCGCTTCGTCAGCCACTGGGATGTCACCCGGCTGCCCTATGACGGGCCGGCGGACCGCTGGTTCGATGCAAGATGGCTTACGGGAAGTGGCGAGGTTGCGAGAAATCACGCGACCAATGAAGGCTCGGCTCGTTTCGATTCGGGGAACATTTAGACCACGTTGCGACCCAAGTTCCAGTCCGCATTTTCTGCGACTTTGCGGCAACTGATCGAAGCGGCGGTGGCCGATGGCTCGATCCGCAGCGACGTCGACGCCTCCGACGAGCTGGGCGGCATCTATTCAGCGCCCGACACCGAGGACTGGCGCGACCGCTCGCGCCGGCTGGTCTCGCTGCTGATGGACGGGCTGAGGTTTGGGGCTGGCAAGTCCGCGAAGGGCGGGTGAAGGCTGGGCTGCCGAAAGCGCGGCGCTAGAACGAAGTCGGCTACGCGCCAATTGGCGACGTTTGCGGGGTTCTCACCGAATGTCAGGTGCATGAGCGAAGGCGGGCATCAGCGGACTATGGGCAGCGCGAATTTCACCGCACCGGCATAGCTTCAGTTTCTTGCCGAGTTCGCCGCACGGATTAAGGCGCCTCTTGCCATTGCTGAAGCCTCAACTCAGCACCCGGCCTCGCGCGGGGCGGCTGCGACACACGAACTCGCGTGTTATCGCGATGCCTTTGTGATATGTTTCCTGCCCCACCGAAGCGGGGCCAAATGGCTGCGGAGGGAGCCCAATGAATATCGCAGTTTGGCTCAGAGGTTTAGGCCTGGAGCAGTACATTTCGGCTTTCGACGAAAACGCGATTGATGCCGAAATACTGCCGCGCCTCACCGCCGAGGACCTGAAAGAAATCGGGGTTGCCGCGCTTGCCCACCGCAAGCGCATCCTGGAGGCAATTGCCGCGATGCAAGGAGAGCCGGCGTTAGAGTCGGCGAAACCAGCTTCAGCCTCACCAATTCGGACGTCGGCTTCGGTTGAGCGGTCCGGCGAACCTGGACGGCCTCGCGAGGCAGAACGGCGTCAATTGACGGTCATGTTCGTGGATCTCGTCGGTTCTACCGCGCTTGCGACGCGGCTTGACCCTGAGGAGATGCGCGACCTCTTGAGGAAGTTTCAGAATACTGTCGCTGGCGAAGTCCTTCGCTTCGAGGGACACGTCGCGAAGCTTATGGGCGACGGAGTATTGGCCTATTTCGGTTGGCCGCAGGCACACGAGGACGAGGCCGAGCGCGCTGTTCGCGCGGCGCTTGCGGTGGTCGCTGCCGTAGCTGACTTGTCTTTGGGTGACGGGCAGCAACTCTCGGTCCGGGTCGGCATTGCAACTGGCGTCGTAGTCGTGGGCGACCTGATTGGTGTAGGTGCCGCGCAAGAGAATGCAGTCGTGGGCGAGACCCCCAATCTTGCAGCTCGGCTCCAAACTTTGGCCGAGCCGGGAACGGTAGTCATCTCGGAGCTTACCTATAGACTTATCGGAAAGCTGTTCGAGGTGACCAGAATCCGGCCGCAGCGGTTGCCAGGCTTCGACACGCCCATAAACGCATTCAAAGTGATTGGAGAGGGACGCGCCGAGAGTCGATTCGAAGCACTTCATGCAGCCGAATCTGCGCCGCTTACAGGGCGGGAACATGACATCGCCCTGCTCCTCGATCGGTGGCTGCTTGCCGCTTCCGGGGAAGGCCAAGTTGTCGAGCTATTCGGCGAGGCTGGCATAGGCAAGTCCCGCATTCTGCAAGAGCTGCTGGAGCGCCTAAAAGACGAGGCACACACGCGACTGCGGTATTACTGCTCGCCTTATCACCTCGAAACCGCCCTCTATCCTGTGACGGATCAGTTGCTCCGGGCCGGGAACATCAGGCGGACGGACCCGCCCGAGCGTCAGCTTGACTTTCTTGAGCAACTGCTCGCCGGTTCGACAAAGAACCCCAATGAGGCGATCCCACTAATCGCGGCATTGCTGTCGATCCCGACCGAGGGACGCTATCCCAAGCTCGACCTGATGGCGCAAAAACAGAAGTCTCGCACATTCGAGGTGCTGATCGAGCAGCTGGAGGCACTGGCCCGCAGCAAGCCGGTCCTGATGCAGCTTGAGGACACGCATTATCTTGATCCGATGTCCGCCGAGCTCTTCGACCAAATCGCGGGCCGGATTCAACACTTGCTTATAATGCTGATTGCAACTTCGCGACCGGAAGGCGCAGTCCGCTGGGCTGGTCTTCCGCACGCGACTTTTTTGACCCTGAATCGGCTCAGCCGTTCCCAAGCGGCCTCTATCATTGCAGCGATGACGGGGGGCAAGCAGTTACCCGCAACAGTGCTGGATCAGGTTCTGTCGAAGACCGAGGGCGTGCCGCTTTTCGTGGAAGAATTGACGAAGGTCGTGCTTGAATCGGGCCTGCTTGAAGAGCGTGACGGCGAACTCGTGCTGGCAGGCCCACTGCCTCCGTTTGCCGTCCCGGCCACTCTGCACGACTCGCTGATGGCCCGGCTCGATCGGTTGGCTTCGGTCCGGGAGGTCGCGCAGATCGGGGCAGTGATCGGTCGCGAGTTCAAGCACGAGTTGCTTGCCGCAGCCGCTGGACTTCCTGATTTTGAGCTTGAGCGGGCAACGAACGAGCTAGTAGCGGCCGGCCTTGTTTTCCGCCGCGGCAGCAACAGCCAAGTAACTTACGTCTTCAAGCATGCGCTCGTGCAGGATGCGGCCTACAGCAGCCTCCTGCACAGCCGCCGCCAGCAGCTTCATGCCCGGATTGCGTCCATTCTCGAGGAACGCTTCCCCGAAATCGTCACCACAGAGCCCGAACTGCTTGCCCACCACTTTGGTCAGGCGGGCCTTGTGGAAAAGGCTGTCGAGTACAATGAAATCGCTGGTCGTCGGGCGCTTTCTCGCTCTGTCTTGACTGAGGCGCTCGCCAGATTCGACAACGCCCTAACCGGGCTTTCGGCGATGCCACCGTCCGAAGAGCGTTCGCGGCGCGAACTTGCAATCCAGTTGGCGCTCGGCAGTACGCACGTTGCTGCGCAGGGCTTCGCAGCACCTTCGACAGCGGCCGCTTATGGTCGCGCGCGCGAACTCTGTGAGGAGCTGAGCGATACACGTCAGCTCTTTCCGGTTCTTTACGGTCTATGTCTTTACCACCTCTATGCTGCCGAGTTGGCGGAGGCGCGTAGCGCAGCGGACCGCCTGCTTGAATTGGCGGAAGCGAGCAACGACTGTGGGCTGTCGTTCTTTGCTCATCGGGCGGCCGGGGTCAGCGCGTTGCCTGCCGGCGAATTCGCCCGCGCCCGGGCACATCTCGAGCAGGCGCTGGCTCTCTACGATCCCCAGGAGCACAGATCGCCGGCGTTTGTTTACGCCTTCGATCCACGGGTCGTGTGCCTGGACTATCTCGCCCGCACATTGCTGCCGCTTGGGTTTCCTGATCAGGCTCTGGCGGCCAACGACGAGGCGGTTGCTGAAGCGTATCGTGTGGGTCATCGCAACAGCCTCGCTCTGCCATTATTCTTCGGCGGCGTCATCCGCCAGATCCTTGGCGATCGCGAAGGTGTCCGGGAACGCTGCGCAGAGTTGACCCGCATTGCCAGCGAAGCTGGATTCCGTTTTTGGCTTGCCGGCGCCGCAATCTTGAGCGCTTGGACACTCGCTGAGGCGGGCGATGCCGATCGGGGTCGCCTGGAACTCCAACGAGGCCTTGTTGAGTGGCGTGCGACCGGCGCGGAATTCATGGTTCCTTATTTCATCGCTCTTCAGGCGCAGATCCAGGTCAGAGCCGGCGACCACGATGTTGCACTCCGTTTGCTTAAAGAAGCACATGCCAGGATCGAACGCACCAATGAACGATGGTTTGCAGCTGAGGTGCTACGCCTACAGGGCGAGGTGCTCCTTGCAGTCGGGGGAAGACGGAGTTGCACTTGCCAAAAATCGCCTGTCTGACGCGCTGGCGATTGCCCAGGCCCAGGGTGCGCGATTCTGGGAGCTGCGTGCTGCGCTGAGCCTCGCGCGGGCCGACTCTCCCATTTCTGGTGCTCGCGAGCGGCTCGCACTCATCTATTCCGGGTTTACCGAGGGACAAACGTTGCCTGACCTGCAAGCCGCACATGCACTCGCAACACCGGCTGAAGACCTTCGGGCGGCCAATTGATTGAAATGGCGACAGACAAAGGAGGACGCCATGGCACAACCGACCGAGAATATCCGCGACGTGCTTCAGAAGGCGAATGATGGCTGGAATTCGGCCTTCAATAGCGGCAATGCTGACGCAGTCGCTGCTCTATATACACCCGACGCGGTTGTATTGCCGTCCACCCATGCCTTCGTAAGGGGGACGAGTGCTATCAAGGACTTCTGGAAGGAATTGATCTCGGCTGGTGTGGGGAACCATGGCATCGAACTCGTGGATGCAGTGGCCGCCGGTGACATTGCCTACGCGACCGGGAAATGGTCGGCCGAAGGCGGCGAAACGCAGCGCTACGAAGGATCCATAGTCACAATCTTCCGACGCGAAACCGATGGATCGTGGAGAGTATGCCTCCACACTTGGAACTGATGCGCTGCTTCCTGGGGTTGGATGGATCGCGGATCTACCGACGGCAAAAAAACCCAATACGCCAGGGACCGCGCCGTTTCGGAACGAATGGCAGATCCCCCACCCGAAGCTGTCCTTAGGTCACGCTGGCACCAGGGTTTCCGGATGTTGACGCCTCCTACGAACATGTAGGCGTTGAAGCGGAATGGTATTAGTCTGCGCGGTCTGGGGCTTCAGGGACGCGGCAAACGCATGGATTTCAGCTCAGGCCATGGCTATTTCCTCATCGGCGGCCTCATCCTGGTCGGTGCCGGGCTTCTGATCCTTTCGCTGATCGTCAATGCTCGTGTGGCACACAATGTGCGCCACGACATACGCCATCGTGAAAAGCTGCTGGAATATTATCGCAACATCTTTTCCCAGCTCGGGGTGATCCTGATCGGAATTGGCGTTTCTCTGTTCATCTTCTTTTTTCAGCAGAATTATCAGGACCAGCGCAAACGCGAAACGGAGCTGCAGCTGGCTCTCGCCAAACTGGCCGCGCGCATTGCTCGCGGCGCCGCCGTCGTCGAATACCTTGGCGAATTCGATGCGCTGCTGGATGATGGCGGGCCTTACATCAGCCCGGAGCTCGGTGGAACGAATGCCGCGATCAGCGCGCACGGGGCGGAACTCGGCAAGCAGGTCGCCCAGATCCTTCTGGTTGAGCGCGACGTTGAGGTTCAAGCCTTCGATATCCTGAACCTATCGCGCGATTTCGAGGCATCGTTCGTCGTCAACGAACTCGATCCCACGCTGTGGTTCAACATCGTCCGGGATGAGAGCGAGATCAAATATGCCACCACTCAGCTCGCCCTCGACTACAAGGACCTGCAGGATGCGATCGGCGGAGACTCGATCGCGGTTGCGATCGCAAGTCCCGAAAAGGAGGCAAAGATCAAGCAGGAGGTGCTCGACATCTTTTATGATGCCGACCTCTTGCGCCAGCGCAGCCGGAGACTTCTCGGCCGTGCGTGCTGGCTTTTCAGCAAGGGGCGCAGCTTCGTCAATCTTGGACCGGTCAACGAGATCGAAGCCGATGCCAGGTCGCACCAGGAATGGATCGACCGGTCGAAACGCTTCCTGACGCAGTTGAAGTCGGGAAGCGGCGATTGCTTCAAATTGCTCCAGTTCAGCCCGGCACCCTGAGTCGAGAACGCGGCGGCAAAAGGCCCGCCGCCCTGCGGGTCTAGGCTCAGACTCAGTCAGCTGGCTACCGCCGATGGTCGATATGGGGGTGGAATTTTGCCATTCGTCTTGCGGCGCTGGCCTAATCGCTGCTGATGCAGAACCGGATGACCATTCCGATCGAAGGCCCTATAACAGGCCGACAGGATTGCGATGATCAAGGGGAGACGATGCGCTACATACGTCCGCTTTCAATGGAAGATGCTGTTGGCCAGTTGGCCGGCTCGTCTGGCACGGCCGCCATTCTCGCCGGAGGCAGCGACCTCCTGGTGAGGATGAAAGGCGGCTTTATCGAGCCCGACCTTATCGTCGATATCAAGGCGATCGAGGGACTGGGCGAGATCAGGGAAACGGCGGAGGGCTTCGGCATCGGTGCGGCGGTCTCCTGCGCCCTGATGGGCGAGAGCGCGGCCTTGAAGAGGGAATGGCCGGGCGTAGTCGAAGCGGCCAAGCTGATTGGCTCGAAACAGGTGCAGGGACGCTGCACAATCGTCGGCAATCTTTGCAACGCCTCGCCGGCCGCCGACAGCGTGCCGGCGCTGGTGGCCGCCGGCGCCAGGGCATTGATCATCGGGCCAGGAGGCAGGCGCACGGTCGCGGTAGAGGCAGTGCCGACCGGGCCTGGCAAGACGTCGCTCGCCAAGGGAGAAATCATCGAGGCGATCCTGCTCGACAGGCGCGCGCCGCGCTCCGGCGATGCCTATCTGCGTTTCATTCCACGCACGGAGATGGACATCGCCGTAGTCAGCGCCGGGGTGAACCTGACGCTCGATGAGCAAGGTGTCGTCAAATCGGCCCGCGTGGCACTGGGCGCCGTGGCGACGACGGTGCTGCTGGTGGAAGAGGCCGCCGAAGCCCTCATCGGCAGGAAGCTGGACGAAGCCGCGCTGGAGCGGCTCGCCAAGGTCTGCTCGGGGGCCTGCCGGCCCATCGACGACAAGCGCGGCACCATCGAATTCAGAAGGAAAGTTGCGGGTGTGCTGGCCAGGCGGGCCGCCATGACCGCCTATGCACGTGCAGGAGGCAAATGATGGCCGGTGTAGCAGTCTCAACGACAATCAACGGCGACAATTTCGAGTACCTTTGTCAACCGGACGAGACGCTGCTCGATGTGCTGCGCGACCGCCTCGGGCTGACCGGCGCCAAGGAAGGCTGCGGCACCGGCGACTGCGGCGCCTGCAGCATCATCCTCGACGACCGGCTGGTGTGTTCGTGCCTGGTGCTTGGCGCGGAGGCTGAAGGCCGGCGCGTCGAGACCGTCGAAGGCATGGCGCATGGCGACACGCTGCATCCGCTGCAGCAGAAGTTCCTCGAGCACGCAGCACTGCAATGCGGCATCTGCACGCCGGGCTTCCTGATCGCTGCGAAGGACCTTTTGGCCAAGAACCCCGACCCGACCGAGGAGGAAATCCGCTTCGGCCTCGCCGGGAACCTCTGCCGCTGCACCGGCTATGACAAGATCGTGCGCGCCGTCCAGGACGCGGCAAACGTGATGAAGGGAGCATGACGATGAATTTCGATCCACGTTTCGCGGGGCGCAATTTCACCTCGGTCGGCACCCGCCCCATCCGTCCCGACGGCGTCGACAAGGTGACGGGCCGCGCGCGCTACGGCGCGGATTTCAACATGGCCGGCCAGCTGGTCGGGCGTGTTCTGAGAAGCCCGCACGCCCACGCCACGATCAGGAAGATCGACACCTCGAAGGCGGAGAAACTCCCCGGCGTGAAGGCAGTGATCACCGCCGCCGACCTGCCCGACCTCACCGATGGCGATTCCGCCATGTACGACATCCTCGACAACTGCATGGCGCGCAAGAAAGCACTCTATGACGGCCATGCGGTGGCTGCGGTCGCCGCGGTCGACGCCCGCACCGCCAGGCAGGCGCTGAAGTTGATCGAGGTCGACTACGAAGTGCTGCCGCATGTGACCGATGTCGACGAGGCGATGAAGCACTCGGCGCCCGTGCTCAACGACGCCATCTTCACCGCGGGCCTCGAGGAAAAGCCCGCCAAGCCGTCCAATGTCACCAAGCGCACTCAGTACGGCCATGGCGACGTTCATCAGGGTTTTGGACAGGCCGATTACGTCGTCGAACGCTCCTTCAAGACCGAGCAGACGCACCAGGGCTATATCGAGCCGCATGCCTGCGTGGCCAATGTCAGCTCGGACGGCACTGCCGACCTCTGGGTCTGCACGCAGGGCCATTTCGTCTACCGCCAGCACTGCGCCCAACTGCTTGGTATGGAAGCTTCCAAGCTTCGCGTCACCTCCTCGGAGATCGGCGGCGGTTTCGGCGGCAAGACCCATGTCTGGGCCGAGCCGGTGGCGCTGGCGCTGTCGCGCAAGGCCGGCCGGCCGGTCAAGCTGGTCATGACGCGCGACGAGGTGTTCCGCGCCTCGGGGCCGACCAGCGCCACCTCGATCGAGGTCAGGATCGGCGCCCGCAAGGACGGCACGATCACCGCGGCCGAGGCGACGCTACGCTACTCCTGCGGCCCCTATGCCGGCATGTGGGCCGAGATCGGCGCCATGACCGCGTTTGCCTGCTACAGGCTCGAGAACGTCAAGACGGTTGGCTACGAAGTGCTGGTCAACCGGCCGAAGACGGCCGCCTATCGCGCGCCATCGGCGCCGATGGCGGCGTTTGCGGTGGAAAGTGCCGTCGACGAGCTGGCCAAGGAGATCGGCATGGACCCGGTCGAGTTCCGGATCAGGAACGCCGCGCAGGAAGGCACCAGATCGTCCTACGGCCCGGTATACGGCCCGATCGGCATCGGCCCGACGCTCGAAGCGGCGAAGAACCATCCGCACATGAAGGCACCGCTAGGCAAGAACCAGGGCCGCGGCATGGCTTGCGGCTTCTGGTTCAACTTCGGCGGCCAGACCTGCACCGACCTCAACATCGGCATGGACGGCTCGGTCTCGCTTGCCGTCGGCACGGTCGATGTGGGTGGTTCCCGCGCGTCGTTGTCGCTGGTGGCGGCGGAGGAACTCGGCATCGCCTATGAGCAGGTCAAGGCGGTGGTGGCTGACACCTCCAGCCTCGGCTACAACGACATGACCGACGGCAGCCGCGGCACCTTCTCCTCCTCTATGGCGACGATCTCGGCCGCCCGCAACGCCATCAAGATCCTGCGGGAACGCGCCGCGCAGATGTGGGACATTCCCGTCGACGACGTGGTCTGGGAAAAGGGCCACGCCATCGCCAAAGGCGAGAAGTACGGCAACCTTGCGGCGCTGTCGCTGAAGGAGATCGCGGCCGCGTCAGGGAAAACGGGCGGGCCGATCGCCGGCCACAGCGAGCTCGTCGCCGACGGCGCCGGCGTCTCCTTCGCCACCCATATTTGCGATATCGAGGTCGATCCGGAGACCGGCGCCACGAGGGTCCTGCGCTACACAGTCGTGCAGGATGCCGGCAAGGCGGTGCACCCAACCTATGTCGAGGGGCAGTACCAGGGGGGTGCGGCGCAAGGCATCGGCTGGGCGCTCAACGAAGAGTACATCTACGGCAAGGACGGGCGGCTGCAGAACCCCGGCTTCCTCGACTACCGGATCCCGGTCTGCTCGGACCTGCCGATGATCGACACGCAGATCCTCGAGATCCCCAATCCCAACCATCCTTACGGGGTGCGTGGCGTCGGCGAGACCTCGATCGTGCCGCCGCTGGCGGCGATCGCCAATGCGGTGTCGAACGCCGCAGGCGTGCGGATGACGCATATCCCGATGTCGCCGCCGCGGATTCTCGCGGCGATCGAGGCGGAACGGGGAGGCTGATGGTCGAAGTAACGCTCTGGGGATCGCTCGGCGCAATCGCCGGAGGCAAGAGCAAGGTCGAGATCGAGGCGAAGGATATTCGGGAGCTGTTCAGGAAGCTGGCTGAGCAGTATCCCGGCTTCGAGCCCTTGATCGATCGCGGCATCGCCGTCGCTATCGACGGGACGATTTATCGGGATACGTGGTCGAAGGAATTGCCGCAAGGCGCGGAGATTTTTCTGCTGCCGAGGCTGGCTGGGGGGTGAGTGGGGGCGAGGACGTGCGGCATATAGAATGGCAGCTTTGCGCCTCATCTCAGTCGTTCCGCCCGAGGGCAGAGGCAACCGAAAGCGGACGCGCTGTTCCAGAAATCTACCTCTTGGTTACGGCAAAACGAACCACAAGAGCCCATCGACTAGACCGGTCGATGGGCTTCAGCCCAAGACATTCCAAACCAGACGGCCGAGTCCGGCTCCTTGCTCCAATCAATCAGGGCGTCGAGCGTCGCAGTGACGGATTGGCGAGGCAATCCGATAGCGACGATATCGTCCATCGCTTCATCGATGATGCTCGCAATGTTCCGGACAACTGCCTCAAAGTCAGGCTCGCCGGCGCATCCGCCAAAAAAGACAAATGTGATACGTCGTGGACGCAAGTCGGCCTGATGCAACAATTGAACAAGGCGACGTCCGATGATTGGATCATTGCCGTGTCGGTCGTAGGTTCGCTGATAGGCATGCCATAGTGAGGCAAATCCCGGTGGCTCGGGCCAGAGCCGCAGCCCATCATAGTCGTCATCTGACAATATCACCCGTCCGCCCGGTCGCACTGCGCCGGCCATGTTGCGAACAAGCAGCAACGGGTCAGGTAGGTGCTCGAGAACGAACCGCGCATGAGCAACGTCGAACTGTCCAAGCTCGTTATCGGTAAGAAGTGGAGCAAGCACGTCACCCTGCCTCATCTCCAGAAATGCCAAATCCCCATCGGCGTCAGCCTGGCGTAGCGCCTCCGCTATCTGCTCCGGGCTTCGCTCCAAAGCCAAGACCGGAACACCGGTGGCCCGCGCCATCATTCTCGAAAACTGCCCTAACCCAGCACCGAAATCGACGACCCGCTCGCCAACAACCAGCTGTGCAGCGTCGAGACATCGTTGATTAAGACGCTTGTTTAAAGCCGTCAGCCGTTGCTGCTCGGCTTCACTTGATCCATGCGTATAATGCGATGACGACATTCACTGCCCCCAGATCGAATGACCATCAGCTTCGCATAAGGTCGGACGGCGTCAAGATCAGCGGCTGTGAATTGAACCGTGGCGACCCCTGCGCCCGGCACATCAATTACCGCTTTGCGCCTATATCGGCCGTAGAGGGCGCGTTGGCCCCTACGCAAATGCAGACATCGCCGGTGTGGTTAAGTCACGTCTGCAGGCTATCCGCATGTTCCCGCGAAGGCTCGCAAGGCTTGAAAATACGCCGGTCATTCTGATCCAGACACTTAGGCGCGGCAATCTGCTCGGCAGGCTGACATGCCTGATCGGCAAGTCCCTCGGAAGACAGGAGACTTGCGGTCAACAAGAGGGTAGATTGCATCCCAGCTTCGGCTGAACTTCAGAGGGAAAGTTGGAACGCAGACTGGCCGCTATCCTCGCAGCTGACGTCGTGGGCTACAGCCGCATTATGGGCCTGGACGAAGAAGGTGCGCTGGCCGCTTTGAACCGCATTCGCGAGGAGTTGTTCAATTCCACCGTCTCGGACCACCGGGGACGCGTCGTCAAACAGACAGGCGACGGCTTCCTCGTCGAGTTTCCAAGCGTCGTAAACGCGGTTGCCTGCGCTGTAGCGATCCAAAGCGGCATGCGACAAAGAAATGCAAATGTGCCAACCCCCAATCGCGTCGACTTCCGCATAGGTATCAACCTCGGCGACATTATAGTCGAGGATGGCGATATCTTCGGCGACGGTGTCAATTTGGCCGCCCGGCTCGAGACATTCGCCGAGCCGGGCGGGATTTCCGTTTCTAGTTCCGTACGTGATCACGTCGGAGCCCGGCTCGACCTCACATTCGAGGACATGGGCGAGCAGTTGCTGAAGAACATCGACCGGCCCGTGCGAGTCTACAACATCCCCCTTGGCGCTTCGTCCGGAAGCGTGGACCGCGGCACGGCCGCCTCCGAGGACCGGCGCGAGAAGGAGAGGCCGCGGATTGCCGTGCTACCTTTCAACAATATGAGCGGCGACCCGGAGCAGGAATATTTCTCCGATGGCATAACCGAGGACATCATCACCGATCTGTCAAAAGTGTCAGGGCTTCACGTCGTCGCCCGCAATACCGTATTCACCTACAAGAGTAAGCCTATCAAGGTTCAGCAGACGGCACGGGAACTCGGCGTCCGATACGTCCTTGAGGGCAGCGTCCGCAAAGTGGGCCAACGCGTGCGCGTCACTGGTCAGCTCATTGACGGGAAAGATGGCACACACATCTGGGCGGACCGTTACGACCGTGACCTGACCGACATCTTTGCGATTCAGGACGAGATAACCCACACCATTGTCGAGCAACTCAGGGTCAGGCTTTTGCCTGAGGAGAAGAAGGCGATCGAGCAGCCGCCAACCGTGAGTGTCGAAGCCTACACCTATTATCTCAGGGGGCGGGAGTTTTTCCGCGAATGGACTAAATCGTATCTGCTTCTGGCACGCCGGATGTTTGCTATGGCAGTGGAACTGGACCCTAATTATGCGCGCGCATATGCCGGCATCGCTGATTGCGACTCGGCACTGTTCGTGTGGCATTCCGAGGAGATTTCACCTGATGCAATCATGGAAATGAGTGCCAAGGCGCTCACGCTCGATCCGGGTCTAGCGGAGGCCCATGCCTCGCTCGGGTTGGCACTCCTGCATAACAGGCGCCCCGAGGAGGCCAATGTAGCCTTTCAGCGTGCACTCGTCCTAGACCCTAATTCCTATGAGGCGAATTTCTTCTACGCCAGGCATTTTTACGTGAAAGGCGACTTCGAGGCGTCAGCCAAATATTTCGAACGCGCTGCGGAGATTCGTCCCGATGACTATGTCTCGGCGATGTTCCTGGCGGGTATATTTCGCCGACTCCGGCGCTTCGCGGATGCCGAGAAATGGGCGCGCGCGGGGATCGTATTGGCCGAAGGTATGCTTGAACTGCATCCGGAAAATGCCGGGCCTGCGCACCGCGGAGCGCTTTTACTGGCGTATCTGGGCGAACGCGAGCGGGCAAAGGAGTGGGCCGCCCGCGCCCTGGTGATCGATCCGGATGACCTTGTCGCCCACTTCAACATCGCGTGCGCGTATTCCGTCATGGGGGACCCCGACAAAGCGCTGGGTGTTCTTGGGAAAATCCTCCCGCACAGTACCTGGTATCAGCGGAGCTGGTTTGAAAACGAGCCGGACTTCGACCCGATCCGCGAGCATCCCCAATTCGGAAAATTATTCGCGGCTTTTGCCGGGCAACCAACAGCCGTCAGTGCGGCTGATCCTGGAGAATCAGCCGAAGCGGACCGTCCTCCTGAATAATGAGACGCGGGCAAACGACTGGCATAAAGGTTGGCGTTGAGGCGGACCACTTCCGACCAGTCGAGCTATCCAAATGCGAAGCGTACGTCCGCTTCCGCACTTCGTGCGCCAAAAGCCGTCAGTTCTTCGGCCCAAGGCAGACAGTTGTCTTCGGCCAAGTCGGGCCGCCACCAGCAATAATTCGTCCTCCCTCTATGCCCCCAGCGTCGGCTCCGTATTCACCTCCAGCGCCTCTTCCGCCTCATCCTCCTCGCCGAGAACCTCGCCGTGCACCCCCAGCGGCCGGCCTATCCAGATCGGGTCGACCAGATGATCGCGCTTGGGGTTGGTGGTGTTGGGGTGGATGAGGATGCTCAGGCCGCCATGGTTCAACATCAGCCACGGAACCAGGGTAGCGAAAATCCCGGTGGCGAAGGAGACCTGGTACATGGCCTGTTCGTGCGGGCCGACCGGCCCATCGCGCCAATTGCCCAGGCGCACGCGGAAGCGCTCGCCGATGCGCAGGCGCAGCCATTCGGCATGCTGCCGCTCGGCCGGCCCGTCATAGTAGATATGGGCGTGATAGCTGGCGATCTCCGCGAGAGGCCTTGGAGTGGCGGCGTCTTCGTTCACCTTGATGCTCCCCTTCGATGATTACCGGCAGACCCGAAGCATGGAAGGTCGACCTTGTCAGGCAGTGTTGATGCCGCCTCTTGCCGGGGGATAACTGGACAAGCGTGATTTTGACACTAGTCACCCACGCGCGCCAGCGTGCCGAGATGATTGCCGTCGAGAAACTCCATCGTCATCGCCGACGCCTTGCCGTCGGGGCCGAGCACAAAGCTTACGCCAGACGGCGCGTCCGGCGTCTCGGCGTCCGGATAGGTCAGGAACATGTCGCGGTCGAAATGCTCCAGTGAATAGGACCGGGCGCCGCCCGGCCCGACCTTGAGCACAAGGCCGTCGCCCTCACCCGACACAACCGCATCGCCGATGAAGTCGTTGAAATAGCGGCCTTTATAGGCGCTGGCCGGCCCGGCCGGGCTCGCCGGAGACGGCGGCGCGGCATAGGCGGCCTTGGCGGCGGCGACCGCCGGGCCGAACAAGCCCGCATAGGTATCGTCCCATGCCTTGACCCAGTCCTTCTCGATCTTTCCGTCAAAGGCCATATCGGCGAAGCTGTCGGACAGCCCTTCCGGCACGCCCGTCGAAAAGGCGTTGGCGACAATCACGATGCCAAGCTTCTCCTCGGGAAAGAGCGTCACCAGGGTGCGGGCGCCGACGCTGAAGGCGCCGGCATGACCCCAGCTCAGACCATGCCGGCCGAATTCGATGTTCCAGCCGAGGCCGTAGAAGGACTCGCTGCCGGAGACGGGGTTCTTGCCCCGCGTCATCAGGGGAACATGCGTCTGGTCCAGCGCGTCGGCTTTAATGAGGGTCTCGCCGGCATAGACGCCATTGCCGAGCACGAGGCGCACCCATTGCGAGAGATCGCGCGCCGTGGAGCTGACGCCGCCGGCGGGCGCCTGTGCATCCGGGTCGCGCTTTATCTTCGCCGCCCAGACGCCATCGACCCTGACGTGCAGTGCGGCGCGGTTGGCGTGCTTGATGAAGTCCGCATGACGGGAACTGGTCGAGGCCATTCCAAGCGGGCGGTAGAGCTTCTCCTCGGCGATCTCCTCCCACGACTTGCCCGTCGGCTTCGCGGCCGCGACGGCACCTTCGGTCAGTCCGAAATTGCTGTAGGAGTAGCCGGCGCGAAAGCTCGACGATGGCGACACGAACCGCAGGCGACGCAGGATCTCCGCGCGGTCGTAGCCAATGTCCTCGAGGTCGTCTCCGGCCGTGCCGGGAAGTCCGCTGCGGTGCGAAAACAGGTCGCGGACTGTGAGTTCGCTGGTCGGATAGGGCTCGGACAGCCGGAAGGCCGGATCGAGATCGGCGATTTTCGCATCCCAGGAAACGATGCGATCGCTGACCAGCGCCGCCACTATCGTTGCGGAGACCGGCTTGGACAGGGAGGCGATCTGGAACACCGTATCGGCGTCGACGGCCTCCGGCTTGCCGGCCTCGCGATGCCCGAACCCCTTGAGGAAGACCACCTTGTCGCCATGCACGACCCCGATGGCGAGACCAGGTACCCCACCATCCGCGACGACGCCTTCGGCGAGCGCCTCGAGCTTCGACAGGGCGGCAGTGATCCGCTCGGGCGTGTCGGCCGACGCCGCATGCGGCGAAAGCACCATGACGGCGATGAGGGCCCGCATCCCCCAGCGGCGGAAATTCTGACCCAGCCCCACGCTCGAGCTCCCCCTAACCCCTGCAAGAACTGGTCATACTACAGGCCGACGCAGGAAAGGCCAACCCTCGCTTGGTCGCGCTTCCCCTGTTCTTGCCTTTAAACAGGACTGACGGCGCCGTTCCGGTTTACCGCCAGGTAACTCGCCCGCCGGGCGAACAGGTCCGGGACCACTGCATGCACCTCCGCGATCAGGTCCTGTATCTCGGCGGTGAGAAGGACGCCGTTCTCGACGATGATCTTTCCGTCCACCATCGTCAGGTCGACATCGCTGCCGCGCACCGCATGAACAAGGTTGTGGTGCAGATTGAACCAGGGGCCGCTCATCAGCGGCGTCATGCGCGGCGTGTCGGTCCTGACTGCGATGATGTCGGCCTTCTTGTCAGGCTCGAGAGAGCCGATCTCATGATCAAGGCCAATGGCCTTCGCGCCTGAGATCGTGCCCATGCGCAGGACATCCCAGGCGTCGAGAGCCGAGGCGTCGAGCTTGTGCAGCTTGGCGAGCAGCGAGGTGCATTTCATGTCGTCGAACATGTCGAGATTGTTGTTCTCCTTCTCGCCATCGGTGCCGATCCCGACCGCCACGCCAGCGGCAAGCAGTTTTTCCACGGGCGCCGTCCCGCTCGCGAGCTTCATGTTGCTCACCGGATTGTGCGCCACGCCGATGCCATGCGCGGCGATGATGCCGATCTCCTCGTCATCGAGCCAAACGCAGTGGGCAAGCAGCACGTTTTTGGGCTCGAACAGGCCGAAGCGGCGCAGCACCTCGATGGGGCGCTGCTGGTAACGGCGGTCCATTTCGACAATTTCCGCCTGCGCCTCGTTGCTGTGGGTGTGAAAGCCCGTGTCGAACTTTTTCGCGAGATCAATGGCGCGCCTGTATCCGGCTTCGGTGGAGTAGAAGGCGTGCTCCAGGCCGACCCAGACGTGGATGCGGTCGTCGGCGCCGTGATGCCACTCTTCCAGCAGCTTTTCATTGGAATCGAACGTCTCGAAATAATCATAATCGGGATGCGCGCCCACGTAAGGCACCAGCACGGAACGGTTGCCGATCGCGGCCGCCGCCCGCGCGCTGCCATCCATATAGCGCCACATATCGACGATGGTGGTTGTGCCGGAGAGGACGGCCTCCGCATAGCAGAGCCACGAGGCGGCCTCTGCCTCGCGGGGCCGAAGCACGCGGTGCATCGGATCAATGTACATACGCAGCCAATCCCAGACCGGCAGCCCCTCGGCCGTGCCCCTCAAAATGCCGGAGTGGCAATGGGCATTGACGAGACCCGGCATGAGGAGGCGGTTCCTGAGCCGGCGGAGCTCTGTATGGGGATAAGCCTTCTCGATCTCCGACCTCTGGCCGACGGCGGCGATCCTGCCGGAACGCACGACGACTGCTCCATCCTCGATGACGCGGCGCTCCGCGTCCATCGTGATCACCGTGTCTGCGGCCAGTATCAGATCCCGCTCCATTGTCGCCCTTCCTTATCAGTTCCACTGCGGAAACTAAGTTTTCCGCGCGATGACGACAAGCGCATAGACTCGCGCATTGTGTGCGCATAATTAGAACAGGCGGGAAGGAACGCAGGATGCCCTTGATCACGCAGTCGGCGCGGCTGCTCGAAATGGTGGCCCGTTACGGATCAATCCGCAGGGCGGCCGAACGTGTCAATGCCGCCCCCTCGGCGGTGAACCGCCAGATCCTCAATCTGGAGGCTGAGCTTGGGACGCTCCTGTTCGAGCGCGTTCCGCGCGGCATGCGGCTGACCGAGGCGGGAAAGATCCTCGTCGATCAAATCCGTGCCTGGCAGCGCGACTACGAGTGCGCCCGCGCCTCCGTGGAAGGCCTGAAGGGTCAGAACGGAGAGTTGGTGCGGATCGGGGTGATGGAATGCCTGGCCGCCGATTTCCTGCCTCGTGCTTTCGGCGAGCTGCAGCAGGAGCATCCGGACGCCACGATGCGGGCGGTCGTGGACGGCACGGCGGAGATCGCGGCCCAACTCCTCTCCAACGAGATCGATCTCGCGGTCGCCTTCAACATGCCGCGCGACACGGGTTTGAAGATAGTCCACGAGATCCGGGTGGAACTAGGCGCCGTCATGCCGCCGAGCCATCGTCTGGCGCGGGAACAGGAAGTGCCGCTTTCGGCGCTCCTTGAATATCCTCTTGTGCTTGCCGATGGCACGCTGAGCATCCGGCCAATCGTGGACGCCATGCTGGAGCGCACGCGCAGGCCGGCCGCAGAAGCGGTCGTGACCAATTCCATCATAATGCTGAAGTCGATGGTGATGCGCGGAGCAGGTGTAGGAGTGCTCACGTCGGTCGACGTCTATAGCGAGGTCAAGGCAGGCCAGCTCTACTTCGCGCCGATCGCCGGCGCGCATGTCTTCGAACTGCTCTCCGTTTCGGTGCGTGACACCAAGGCGCTCAATCCCAGCGCGGTAAGGATGGCCGAGATCGTCTCCTCTGCCATGGACAAGTTGACTCAGCCTATCCCTGGGAACCAGCCGGTCAACGGTATCGAACAGACCACCGCTCAGCGGCGACGACCGTCATGAAGAGCCCGATCGACAACAGCGATGAGAGCACGATAGCGGCGTAGAGCCGGTCGGACTGATAGTTGAAGGTCGCCTGGATGATCAGCGCGCCGAGACCTTTGTCGGAGCCGATCCATTCGCCGACGATCGCGCCGATCACCGCGGTCGCCGAGGCGATCCGCAGCGAAGCGAAAAGCATTGGCAGCGCACGCGGCAGGCGCAGGCGCCAGAATACTTCCCAACGCGTCGCCGACAGCACGCGAAACAGCTCGTGCTCGCTGGGGCTCGCCGATTCCAGGCCCCGGATCATGTTGATCAACGTCGGGAAGAAACAGATCACCGCCGCGATCACGATCTTGGGCAGCATGCCGAGGCCGAAGATGAGGATGACGACCGGGGCCAGCGCCAGCACCGGGATCGTATTGAAGAACAGCACGACCGGAAAATAGGCAGCCTGAAGCGTACGGCTGTGCACGAAGACGACCGCCAGCAGCACTGCGGCGAGATTGCCGAGCACGAAGCCGGAGAGCGCCTCGATGCCCGTCGGCCAGAGGTTCGACAAGAGAAGCGATCCGTTCCTGGCAAACACGCCCGCTATCGCGGTCGGCGTCGGAACGATGTATGCGGGCACGCCGGCGAGCGGCAGCAGAACCTGCCATGCGAGAATGAGCGAGCCGGCGCCGAGGATCGGCAGCACTGTCTGTGCGAACGGCGAAAGCAGGCCCCGGTTCACGAGGCCGCTCCAAGAGCGGAGCGCATCCTGGCCATTGCCGCGACGATCGCCGGATCCTCGCGCGAGCATCTGTTGTCCGGCCCCTTCAGCGGACGCAGATCGTGGTCGGCGACGATCCGTCCCGGATGGGCGGCAAGCACGATCACGCGCTGCCCGAGATAGACGGCTTCGGCAATGGAATGCGTGACGAATAGCACGGTCGTTCCGGTCCGCCGCCAAAGGTTCAGCAGTTCGTCGTTGAGGCGGTCGCGGGTGATCTCGTCAAGCGCGCCAAACGGCTCGTCCATCAGAAGCAGGCGTGGCTCGCCAAGCAGCGCCCGGGCGATCGCCAGCCTTTGGCGTTGTCCGCCGGAGAGCTGATGCGGCAGGCGCTCACTGAGCGCCGACAGGCCGACGAGTTCGAGCAGTTCGTCGGCCCGGTCGTCTATCATGCGCGACAGGCTGCGGCGGCCCACCTGGATCGGCAGCCGTACATTCTCGCGCGCCGTGCGCCACGGCAAAAGGGTCGAGTCCTGGAAGACAAAACCCACGCCTCGGCCGGAGCGCACCGCCGACGGCGTTTCGCCCATCACGCGTATCGTGCCCGCGAGCGGCGCCAAAAGATCGGCGACAACCCGCAGAAACGTCGACTTTCCGCAGCCCGAAGGCCCGAGGATCGACAGTAACGTCCCGGCCTCGACTGTCAGTTCGAGACCGGAGATCACCGTCACTGGCGAGCGCCGGCCGGGATAGCCGACGTCGAGCCCGGAGGTCTCGATGGCCGGCGCGGCCATCAGGAGGTGGGCGCGCCGAGCTTCGGCCGTTCAGCCGCACTGAGTTCGAGAATCTCAGTCGTATAGACGTCCTCGGCCTTCGGCCTGCCGTTCGGGTATTGGCCAATCTGGTCAAGCAGCGCGATCTGGCTCTCGATCGAGGCAGGATCGAACGTGCCCCATCCATCCTTTTTCGTGTTGTCGTCGAACGACAGTTTCAGCACCAGCGGGATCGTCTTCTTTTCCCAGCCTGCGTCGATCTCGGGATAGGCCGCGACGAGCTTGTCGACCGCCTGCTCGGGATTGGCGTGGACCCAGCCCCACCCCCTGGCGACCGCGCCGATGAATTTTGCCAGGGTCGCGGAATCGGATTCAATGGCGCTGTCGGTCGCAAAATAAACGTCGGCATAGGACGCCAGGCCCAGCTCCGACAACAGCAGATCGATGCGATCATCGCCGACGACGCTGAGCGCCTGCGTGTTGGTGATCCAGCCGCCGATCGCATCCACGTCGCCACGGACGAGCGGGGCCTTGTCGAACCCGACATTGACGATGGTGACTTCGGAAGGGTCGGTGTTGTTCTTCGCGAGCATCGCGTCGATGGCGAAGCGCGCGGTCGGCTGCGTGCCGATCCGCATCCCCTTCAGGTCCGCCGCCGACCGGATCGGCTTCGCCGGTTTCGAGGTCAGCGCATAGGGTCCGGTGCGATAGCCGCAGGCAATGATCTTCACCGGAACGCCGCTCGCCCGCGCGGCATAGAGTTGAGGCGATTCGGAGAATTGGCCGAGCTGGGCGGCACCGGACACCACCGGCGGCACGGTGGCGGCGTTCGGTCCGCCGGGGCTGAATTCGACTTCGAGCCCGGCCTCTTTGAAGTAGCCATTGGCGACGGCTGCCACGTCGCCGATCTGGCCGTTCGACATCAGCCAGTCATACTGGATGACGAGCTTGGCAGCTGCCGAGGCGCTGGCGCCAAACAGCTGAAGTCCCGGCCCGAAAGCCGCCAGGCCGGCGGCGCCGGCCTTCAGGATCGATCTGCGATTCCATTGCGATGTGTTCCCACTCATCTTCTTGCTCCTTTGTTGGACGGTTTGCATGCGGCGCGGCCCTTCTCGCGAGGCCGTCGCGATCCAATCACACTTGCGTGTCGTGATAGTCGCCCGGCCCGGCGCCGGTCCAGGCGTAGAGCTCCCACAGCGTCCCGTCCGGGTCGTGGAAGTAGGCGCAGCGCGCGTTCCAGACATAGTCGCCGGGCGGCCCGACGAACGGCACGCCCTTGTCCGACAGCTCGGTATAGAGCCGGTCGACCTCGCCGGCGCTTTCGAGTTCCATGGCGACGCATGCCTTGTGCGCCTGCTTCGGTGAACGGACATTCGAGACGCCGCAGTGGCGATTGATGTGGTCCAGTTCCCATGCGGCGAGCGTCACGCGCTCGGAATGAAAATCGACAAAGCCCTCGGCGCGCCGTCTGATCCGGTAGCCGAGTTTTTGGGTGTAGAAGTCGATGGTACGGTCGATATCCTCGACAAGCAGGCAGATATCGGTGATTGCCTTGGTCTGCCCGAGCGACATGGTCATTTGCCTCGATTGATCTTCGCGGTGAGTTCGACGCCTACGCGCGCTGCCGCGCCTTCGATGTGCCGGCGCATCGCCTCGCCGGCAGCCTGCGGATCATGCGCGGCGAGCGCGTCGTAGATCCGCACGTGCTCGGCGACGTTGACCTCGACCAGGTCGTGGAGCGGGTTGGTGAGGCGGGCATAGTGGATCGACTGGCGGATCTGCTCGCAGACGAAGGAAATGAAGGTGTGGATGTAGCTATTGCCGGTGGCCCGGGCGATCGCCCGATGGAAAAGCAGATCGGCCTCGATGCTGCCATCCTCCCAGCGCTCCTCGCCGCCCATGCGGTCCAGCGCAGCCTTGATCGCGTCAAGATCATCGGATGTACAGCGCGCCGCGGCGAGTGTGGCGGACTCGGTCTCCAGAATGCTGCGCAGCTCGAAGAGCTGCTCCATGTTGCGCTGGTCTTTCAGTGCTTCACGGTCGATCCGGATGGCTGTCCGCTGTTCCGGCGCCATGACGAATGCGCCTACGCCCTGACGCGCCTCGATCATGCCATCGGCGCGAAGCTGCGCGATCGCTTCCCTGACAACATTGCGGCTGACGCCGAATTTATCGGCGAGCTGGCTTTCGGTGGGAAGCCGGGCTCCCGGGATGATGTCGCCGCCCTCGATCTCGCGGCTCAGATGCGAAGCGACGCGATGCGGAAGCGCCTCCACGCTGCCTATGATGGACGAACGCTGCTTCATGCGGCTTTCCCCTACAAATCGCCCGGACCAGGCATGAGACACGCGGGATTGAACAGGCCCGCCGGATCGAAGGCTGCCTTGATCGCGGTATGAAGCTGCCGCTCGCGCTGCGACAGGCCGGCCCAGAACACATGGCTGCGGCTGCGACCCACACCATGCTCGGCACTGAACGAGCCGCCGAGCGCGAGAGGGAAGGTCATGTCGGATGCTTCAGCGGCGTCCTTGACGTCCTGCAGCACGGCACCGGCGTCAGCTTGCAGCGTGAAGTCGAGCCGATCGACGGAGCGTATCCGATTGAGACGCTCAAGCGACAGCACGGCGAACTCCGAATTGTCTGGAATCGCGCCGCCGGCAAGTCCGGTATTGCCGCCTTGCACGACGATCGCGACACCGCTCTGCGAGCACCATCTCACAAACGCCTGGACGTCTTCCACGGATCCTGGACGCACGATGAAGCGGGCACTGCCGCGCCTGTCGCGGCCCCAATCGAGGAGGTGCGCTCTGCCAGTGGCGACCGTCCGTCTATCAGCGCATCACCCGCCAGCTGCGCAGGCAGCTCAGCAATTGCGCCGGAAGCTTCGCGTTGAAGAGATGGATGAACCGTAGTCATGGGTCCGATCATACGGTCATCCTACAACTTGGCAAGTCGCATTCTCTCGGTTGCCGTCTTCACTTCGGCGCCGAACTCCGCGGCCCACCCCGCAATCCACGCCCGCGCCTGAACTGTTCGCCCTCGAAAAATGCTATTTTTTACAACCGGCCGGGGCCAATGCCTTAACGTGCTGCCTGGAACTGTTCTTTGTCGGCCTGAAAATGTTTCAGATCCTTCGCAGTTTCTCGCTTGGCCAGGTCGGCCAGCGGCCGTTCGAAATGGGCTGCAAGACGATGATAGCGCTGAAGGACATGAAGGACGGCAAGGCCTCCGCCGGCCGACCCGACCTACACCGGGCTTGACATTTGCACTCCGGAGACAGCGGATACCTGCATCGCCAAATAGCACTATTGGGCGGGAGGAAACTCCCGCCCTTTTCCTAGGGGATATCAATGTCGGAATTGTTCTCGCTCAACGGCCGTGTCGCGTTGGTCACGGGTGCTTCGCGTGGTCTCGGCTTCGCCATGGCCAAGGCACTTGTGGAAAACGGCGCGACAGTGATCGTCAATGCCCGCGATCCGGCCGCCCTCGCCGCGGCGGCTGAAAGGATCGGTGCCGAAGCCCTGCCGTTCGATGTCACCGACGCGGCGATCTCAAGGGCGTCGCTGGAAGGAATCGTCGAACGCCACGGCCGCCTCGATATTCTGGTCAACAACGCCGGCATCCAGCATCGAAGTCCACTGGTCGAATGGCAGGACGAAGATTTCAACCATGTGATTGCCGTCAATCTGTCGGCCTGCTTCCGCATGATGCGCGACGCGGTGCGCCTGATGCTGCCAAACAAGTTCGGGCGCATAATAAACACCGGATCGGTTGCGGCGATACTTGGCCGTCCCACCATTCACGCCTATGTGGCGGCAAAGGCGGGGCTGCACGGGCTGACACGCTCGACCGCCGCTGAACTGGGCCGTCACGGCATCACCGTCAACGCGATCGCCCCCGGCTATTTCGCCACCGAGCTCAATACCGCACTTATGAGCGACGAGGCCTTCACCAAATGGGTCGAGACACGAACCCCGGCGGGCCGCTGGGCCCAGCCTGAGGAGCTCGGCGGAGCCGTGGTGTTTCTTGCCTCCGACGCTGCCGCCTACGTCAACGGACATGTACTGGCCGTTGACGGTGGGCTATCGGTTTCCCTCTGACCGGCAACGTGCCTTTCAGGAATAGATTTCAGCCGGGCAGCGCTGCGAGATCTGCGAAGACCGGCTGAGTTAGCCAATCCCATAGACCAGGCTCACGCGCCCGTCGGGAAGCTGCTGAACCTTCCGCAGTTCGAGCCCGCGACGATTTTGCGTTGCTCCAAACAGCGCCTTCCCTTCCCCGACGAGCAGCGGATAGACGATCAGCCGCAGTTCATCCACCAGCCCGGCATCGATAAGGCTCGCGGTCATTCGAGCACCGCCCATGAGATAGATATCCTTGCCCGGCTGCTGCTTGAGGGCAGCGATGTCTTCGAGGCTCCGCACGAAGCGGGTCTTTGGCCAGGCCGCCGAAATCATTGTGTTCGAAAGCACATAATGCGCGGTCTGTTCGGCAAAGCGGGCCCATTCGAGCTCCGCCGGCGTCGGTAATTTGCCGGTCATCGGCAGCGGCTTGTCCGGCTCATTCTGGATCGCGCTCCAGTAGCGCTCGTAGCCGACGTACATGACGCTCCCGAGCAGGCAGGCATCGATCTGCGGCGTCAGCCCATACTCCTCCGACCACGCGTCGACCCAATCGGCGTAACCCTCGGGTCCCTCCATCTTGCCGTCGACGGAAACCTTCATTCCGGTGATCAATTTGCGCATGACTTCCTCCATCGGGCTTGCGAAATGCAAGCACGTTTCATCGTCGGTTCGTTGCTGGTGTGCGAGCCTCCAAGGGCCGATGCCGGTGGAGGCTGGGCGGTGACTTCAGGGGTTGGCCGACGCGATCGTGTCAGGCCGGCAGGCGGCGGTCGTATTCTTCCCGCAGGCGGCTCCAGCCGTTCCAGAAAGAGGTCGGGGTCTTGCCCGCGAGGCGGGCAGCGAGCATGTCGAGGTGCATGTGCCAGCCGGCGGTGACGTTGAGCTGAATTGCGCGCTCCGGCAGCCGGCGATGGATGACGGTGAGCAGCACATCGTTGCCCTTCGGCTCCAGCAAGAAGGAAACGCCGCCGGTGTTTCCCCAGGTGATGGCAAGCTTGTAAGGCGGATCGAGCTCGGTGATCCGGCCCTCCATCCGATGCTCTTCGGGGAAGCCCGCAGGGCGCTGGCCGGGCGGATCGGTCAGCTCGTCGTTACGCCAAACGAATTCGAACGACGTGCCGGCCTTCATTTCCATCTGGCCCGCGGCCATCCACTGCCGACGCAGGTCACTCTCGGTGAGATAGGCCCAGACCCGCTCGATAGGGCCAGGCAAAAGCCGCTGGATGGTGAATGTCGCCGGCTCGGTCAGCTCGCCATAGGCTTCGATGGTTTTCATCTGGTTCATTGGTCGTTTCCTTCTTTTGAAGTGGGCGATTTCCTGGAATCATCCTGGGCTTTGCGTGCGTCCTCCTCGCGAAGGAGACGTTCGAGAACATCGAGACGGTTGGTCCAGAAGCGCTCGTAGAAGCCAAGCCATTGGTGGGCGCTGGCCAGCGGTCCGGGTTCGAGGCGGCAAAGATGCGTGCGGCCCCTCACCTCGCGACGAATAAGCCCGGCATTCTCCAGCGCCTTTATGTGCTTGGAGGCGGCGGCCAGCGACATGTCGAACGGTTCCGCCAGCTGGCTTACCGTTCGCTCGCCGCCGGCGAGGTCGCGAAGCATCCTCCGGCGAGTGGCGTCGCCAAGCGCGTGAAAAACCGCGTCGATCTGGGATGTCTCTAATTCAACCATGGAGTTGAATATAGAGGCGCGTTTTCGGATTGTCAACCGTTTGGTTGAATGATTGTGGGAAAACCCCTGCTACGCCAGATTCAGCAAAATTTCAGAAATCTTCCGGTACGCACCCGTTCTTTGGCTTCATTGTTCTCAAGAAAGAAGGAACCGGATGAGGTCGACCATGTCACTGAATGAGAACACGCGCCAAGCCGCCCGGCAGGAACTCCTCGAATATGTATCTTGCGTTATGGCTGCGTCGCCTTGTGCGCCCATGCCTGGAACGATGTTCGAAATGCTCGAGATCATCGCCATGGACAGGCGGATGGCTTCCAGCCAAAGTGAAGGCGAATCAAATTCCTTTGGTCCCTTGACGTCTGAGCGGATTGAGACCCCAATCAGGCAGCGTCTAGTCAGGCTGATCAGGTCGGCATTCGATGTCGCAAGAAAATCCAGAGCCCGTTCTGGCACTTGGCAGGTGCGAGCTTGATCTGGCGCGCGGCCTCCTTCTCCGCGACGGGAAACCTGTTGCTCTCCGCTCCAAGGCGTTTGATCTGTTAACCTATCTCAGCAGGAATGCTGGGCGTGTCGCGACCAAGTCGGAACTGATGTCAGCGGTGTGGCCTGATGTCTTCGTGACCGAGGACTCACTGACGCAAGCCGTCAGGGAGTTGCGAAAGGCTCTGCAGGACGAAAGCCAAACCATTATCCGCACGGTCGCCAAACGCGGCTACGTCCTCTCTCTTCTCGATGCGCCAAAGCCAGAGCGCTCTGGACAGCCGAGCGTTGCGGTACTGCGCTTCAGCAATGAAGGTGCGCCGGAAGACACCCCTCTGGTTGACGGCTTCGCCGAGGACATTGTCAATGCGTTGGCTCGCTTTGGAACGGTCGTTGTGCTGGCGCGCAATTCCGGATTTGCATTTGTCTCGGATTCCGCTTCCGATTGGCGTGCCATTGGCGACAGCCTTGGCGCAACCTATTTGGTCCGTGGCAGGGCGACGACTCGCGCAGACGGCATGCGGGTCACCGTCAGCCTCATTACCGCTTCGACGGGTGGAGTTCTCTGGAGCGATAATTTTTCTGCGTCTGGCGGCCAGATCTTCGATATGCAGGAAGAAATCGCTCGCCGTGTGGTGAACCGGCTGGTCGCTCGGCTCGACGACGCAGGGATTAAACAAGCAACCCCAAAGCCTACGGACAGCTTGGCCGCATACGAGCTTCTCCTGCGTGGACTGGCCCGGCTGCGCGGCTATGGTGATGACGACAATGAGGCTGCGCGCAGTCTTTTCCAGGCGGCGGTCGAGAAGGACCCGACCTATGCCTTGGCGCATTCCTACATCGCGCTCGCCGATCTCATTATCGGTGGCTATGCTGAGGCATCCCCAGCGTTGCTTGGTTCAGTGATCGACCGCGCAGAGTGTGCGGTGACCTTGGCGCCGGAAGAGCCACGCTGCCATCGCGTACTCGCCCAGGCTTTCCTCTCAGCCCGTCGGTTCGAAGCGGCCGAACATCACCTTCAACGCGCGCTCGACCTCAATCCATATGACGCCGATACGATTGCTCAAATGGGATACTTGCTCACGATGAGAGGCAGGCCTCTTGAAGCACTCGCGGCGCTTGACAGTGCGATACGGATCAACCCGATCCATCCTGATTGGTACCACTATGATCGCTCTATCGCGCTTTACTCTTCAGGAGACTACAAGGCCGCGCTCCTTAGCATGTCGAAGCTCCCATTAAAGACACCCTGGCGGCTGACAAGGCTCGCGGCGTGCCATGCGCAACTCGGCGATCTCAAGGAAGCCCAGAGCATTATCGCAGACATCAAGCGGATAGCGCCTGACTATTCACCACTGGAGTTTGGGCAAACCAGGATAGCGTTCGAACATGCGAGCGATATTGAACACTTCACTGCCGGCGTCGCCAAAGCACTTGCAGCATATGAGGCCGGCCCGGTCGGCGCCCTGCCCGGACATCGTGAGTAGCAGCGCACTTATAGCGAAGGGCTGACGAGCCTTCCGGATTGGAGGATTACCTGTTTCTTCGCCCGGTAACCACAAATGGCAACTGCAACCGGACGCGAGACCTTCATTTGCCTTCGAAGAAATTATGGATCGCGGCTTCCAGCTTTTCAATGAGCTGAGGGTTATGGCAGCTTCCAGCCCAGATCAGGGCGTTCAGTCTCATATCCTTGTTGAGAAAGTTCATTTTCCGAGAATCCAGCAGGTATCCCGCGACCTCATAGTGCCGTCCCTTATAGCCTCGATAAGCGCGTTGTTTCTTCCGGTCTTGTCAGTCAGATTCACGTCGGCGCCGTTCTCGATAAGCAACTTGACGACATCAAGATGCCCGTTCTTTGCCGCTTCGATCAGTGCCGTTCTGCCGTAGTAGTCGGCTCTTGCATTGATCTCTATTTCCGGATGTTTCACCAGGGCTAAAATAGAGGCGTAGTGGCCCTTGGCCGAAGCAAGGCTCAAAGGCGTGCTCTTCCATTTGTTTCTGGAATTCACATCGATTGCTGGGTGTTCGATCAACGCCTCGACCGCCGCGGTGCGGGCATTGAGGGCTGCAAGATGAAGGGCTGACCAGCCGCCGTCGTCCGCCTCTTTGATATTGGCGCCGGCCGCCAATTCCGCTCGAACGGCCTCCGCATCGCCGCTTTCTGCCGCGAGCAGCAGATTCGACCAACCTCTCGCCTCTTCGGCTTCCAAGCTCTCAGTCAATGCAGTCGCCTCCCCGAATGCTCCCCGCAGGATACCATTGTTCCGGTTCGGCCGACATCCACCGAATGACCGGCTTCCATCGAAAAGCCTTTCTCATTCGACAGCCCTAAGCACCCGAACGGTGGATATACCACCAGGTTCGACATTTGGCGGATCGTGGACGAGCACTGCGACCCGGCATTGCTAAACGAGGCTCCCGGCCTGCAGTAGCTGCCGGCACTCGTCAAAGCTGCTATCGGATCCAAAGCCGCTATCGGAACGATGAGAAGCAAGATGCGAATTGGACGTCGGCGATTTCTTATCCTGTCGCTCGGAGCGGCTGCTTTCGGCAAGGCACAAGCCTCCGAGCCACTCTGGGCAGCCCTGCGATCCGGAGAAGCCATTGCCTTGCTGCGCCATGCCGCGGCCCCAGGCTCCGGCGATCCGCCTGGCTTCAGGCTCGGTGAGTGCAGCACCCAGCGGAATCTGTCGGAAGAAGGTCGTGCACAGTCCCGCGCGATCGGCGACCTGTTCCGTGCGAATGGCATCTCGTCGGCCGCCGTCTATTCGAGCCAGTGGTGTCGTTGCCTCGACACCGCTCGCCTGCTCGGGATCGGCGAAGTTGTGCCTCTTGAGCTGCTCAATTCATTCTTTGGCGACAGTTCGGCCGGCGAGCAGCGCACCGCCGCCCTTCTGGCCTGGCTTCGCGGGCAGCGTTTCGGTGGACCAGCCGTCTTTGTCACGCATCAGGTCAACATCATCGGCTTGACCGGCGAGGTGCCGGATAGCGGCGAAATGATCATCGCCCGTATTCATCAGGCTGACCCCGTGCAGGTCATCGGGCATGTTGCCACGCCGGCTTGAGCATCATGGCCTTCGACCCCATCTCGTGCAGCAGCGCTTCAGTCGTGGAACAACGACGTGCAAGGAGAGATCAAAGGGAGTGATGGCATGGCTATCGATTTCAACCACACAATACTGCCGGCCCGCAACAGCGAGGCGTCGGCAAAGTTCCTGGCGGAAATGCTTGGCCTTCCAGCCCCGAAGCGCTGGGGGCCTTTCCAGATGGTCACGACCGAAAACGGTGCCAACCTCGACTACATGGATACCGGCGGCGAAATCAGGCCGCAGCATTACGCCTTCCTGGTCAGCGAAGCCGAGTTCGACGGGATCTTCGGTAGGATTCGTGAACGGAACCTCCCGTACTGGGCTGACCCCAGCCGGACGCAGCTGGGCGAGATCAATCACCACGACGGCGGCCGCGGCGTTTATTTCGAGGACCCGAACGGTCATCTTCTCGAGATCATTACCCGTCAATACGGCAGCGGCGGATGGAACCCGTGATCGCTCGGTGACGTAGCCAGTGGCGGACGCGCTGCGAGCCTTGTCACGGTGTTCTGCCGCAGCCAGCTGATCAGTCTGCTGAAATCGCGTCCGAAACTCGTCGCGGTCGTGACCCGCTCGGTCGAAGCGGTCGCCGGCGCAGTCCTTGTCGCCGTTGCCCTCCATGAAATCCTGTGAAGTAACGGTGTCGCCCTGGTTTGCTCAGTCGTCAGCGATGGAACTCGCCACCATCAATCCGTCCGCTGACGGCGAAGCCGGGAACTTGACGAGTTGCTCGCGCCCTCCGGCGATCAGTATGTAGAGCCTGGATATCTGCAACCCATCTCGTTTTTCGTCGATCTTCCCAGCGTCGGACCGGGTGAAAAAGCTCTTCAGGAAAGTCTCGTGATCGACATCGGTCAACGGCGACGGTGCATGTCTACACCGCCTTATCGTCCAACCTGGCTTTTGTTACCCCGATGATGGCCCCCCTTCGACATGGTGTCGTCCGCCGCAGTCGTCCACGTCGTTGCCTCATTTACATTCGCGATGGGGGAAAAGTTCGAAAAAGCATCGTAGGAAACCGGGGTCCATCGAAGCCTCCCCGCCGCTGCTGCTGTCCGGTCGAAATCGGGACCGTGTGCCAGGCAGGTGCTGTGGAAGGCTTCCAGTGCGCGCTCGACATCGACACCGGCGTTCACCGATGATGCCGGATAAAGGGTCGGCGAATAACGTCAGGAGGAAGCGAGGCGACATTTCACGCTCCGAGCCAGCTCAAAACGGTCGACACCTTTCAAACGCTTTGCCGCCGCGATCGATCCCTCCTGGCTAAACGCCCCAAACCGACAAGGCTGGCCTTACCGCTCCTCTGGGGGCTTCAAGTGCCGGAACTGCATCAGCAGCAGCAGGTCATAAATGATCTTCAATGCACCGCAGATGAGGAGGGGCCAAGCTCGGAAAGAGGCAGCAAGCAGAGCGCCCGCCAGCGCCGGACTGGCTGCCGCGGCCAGACTGCGCGGGACAGATGTGAAGCTCGCGGCCGCCGCCCGCTCCGCTTCCGTGACAACGGCCATGACGTAAGACGAGCGCGTCGGGACGTCCATCTGCGAAAGCGCAGCGCGGACCAGCAGCAGGGCCAGTGTCAGAGGTAGCGTCGGCGCAAGCGCCGACAGCATCAGGGCGATGCTGGACGGAATGTGTGTGAACACCATCGTGTTGATGAGTCCGATGTGCCGGGACAGCCAAGCTGCAACGGGGAATGAGAACGCCGAAAGCACGCCGGACCAGAAGAAGAAAAATCCCGCTTCCGAAAGCGACAGGTCGAATTTTTCGAAAAGCCATAGGGCAAGCAGCGACTGG
The DNA here is from genome assembly GCF_055811385.1 of Mesorhizobium sp. WSM4849. Classification (NCBI taxonomy): domain Bacteria; kingdom Pseudomonadati; phylum Pseudomonadota; class Alphaproteobacteria; order Hyphomicrobiales; family Phyllobacteriaceae; genus Mesorhizobium; species Mesorhizobium sp. WSM4849. Next base: position 76,986 of record NZ_JBVVPW010000024.1, on the reverse strand, counting down.
ACGACAAAGCCGCCGGCGAAAGCATCAAGGCTAAAAAGGGCCGCAAGCTTGAGAACGATATTGCGCGAGGGGCCAAGCGCGGACGCGGTACCTGTGTCCGACGTGGGACGGCGCTGCGGGATCCGCGCGTAGAAGAGGCCGCCGAGCAGGCCGAGCAACGCGTAGAGCACGAACATGGCCTTGATGCCGGTGAGTTGGTCGAGGCCGGATGGAGCAACAAGATCAGGGGTCGCCGAAGCGAGTGCGCCAACGGCGCCTGCAAGCGCGCCCACCAAGCTGTAACGCGCGAACATCTTGGTCCGGGCGGCATCAATGACTTCGCGTGTGAGCACGGCATGCTCTAATGGCACGAACACGCTGACGCTGCCGGCCGACGGGTTGATGGTGCCTGCGAACGCGATCACCAAAAGCAGCGCGTAGTCATGAACCAGGGCAAAGGCCACACCCGTGGCGACCATCAGACTGGTGGCGGCAAGCAGGAGACGGCGGTGATCGTGTCGGGCACCAAGGACTCCGACGGCGATGGTCAAGAGCGCTGAACCGAGCAGCGATGCGGTCGCGATGATGCCGACCTGCAGAGGCGTGAAGCCCAATGCGAGCAGGTAGACCGGCAACAGAACGGCCACGAAGCCATCGCCCATATCGCGCAGGGCTCGGGCCGCAAAAAGAAAGGTCGTCGGGTGGATCCGCTGCACTGGCCAAGCCTACTCTCATGACCTGCGTCGACGTCACCGCGCTCGGCAGCGACGCTCGGCAAGGCGGAAAGATCATGACGGAGTCGCGTTGGATATTCCAGCGAGGCGAGTATCGGTTTTGTTGGACTGGAACAGAGAGAACCTGTTCCGGGTAGATGGACGGGTGTTTGAGGTACGGATGGATGGATGAAGGAACTTGTTAGGGCCCGTGAGCTCACGCGGTCACTTCATCGAACGGCCGATGCCGAGCGCGTCCGTTTCGCGTGGGCACCCTCTCGCTCGCTCCACGCCTGCGAAATCCGCGGCGAAAATGGTATCGGACCGATTGGTGCTCCAATATGGACATGTAGAGTTGTTGTCTTCGAGCGTTCCGTGAGAAATGGCATCCAGGCAATGACAGGCCGCTAGACAGCAGACCGCCAGAGGGGGAATAGATGCGTCGCATCGCTCGGATCTCGCTTGCCATCATCCTTTCGCTAGCCGTCGCAATCCTGACTGCCTGGGCCGGACTTGCCATGTGGTATCGCCTGCCTGTGGCTGAGCTTGGACGGGCTCTGGCCGGCGTCCTTTTCATCTTGTTCGGCCTCGCCACTATCATCGCACTCTTCAGCCGGTTTCGCATCAGGGCGCTTGTCCTGTTTGCAGCTGCGTTTGCTGTGGTTCTGGTTTGGTGGAGCACCATCAGGCCTTTCGATCACGCGGACTGGGCGCCCGACGTCGCCCGTCAGGTGACCGGCACCCGCGACGGGAACCTGTTGACGCTGACTGATGTGCGCGCCTTCGAATGGCGTAGCGCTACTGATTTCACCGAACGCTGGACAACGCGGACCTACGACCTCTCCAACGTTCAGACGGTCGACCTCTTCATGTCTTATTGGTCCGGGACCAAAATCGCCCATGTCATCATAAGCTTCGGCTTTGCAGGAGGTGACTATCTTGCCTGGTCGATTGAGGTGCGACGCCATGGAGGCGGCAAGTTTTCTCCCATGGCAGACCTGTTCAAGAGCAATCCCTTGGTCATTATTGCGGCTGACGAGCGAGACGTCGTCGGCGTCAGGTCAAACGTTCGGGGAGAAGATGTCCAAATCTATCGGCTAAAAACGTCACCGGAAGCGGCCCGGGCGCTCTTGCTGGAATACGTGTTGGACGCAAATGCACTTTCCACGACTCCAGAATTCTATAATTCCATCACGACGAACTGCACGACCACGATCGTCAAGATGATGCGAGCCGTCGGTGACGTGGTGCCTCTTGACTGGCGCCTCATCGTTAACGGCTATCTTCCCGAATATGCGTATGCACAGGGTGCGCTCGATGTCAGCCTGCCGATGTCGGTTTTGAGGGAGGCGGCCCACATTGACGGCCGTGCGCGGGAGGCAGGCCTTTCGCCAGACTTTTCGAGATCGATCCGGATTGGCGTACCATCTCCCGGTCCGATTTATTGATCTCTGGAAACTATTTTCTGGTCGGTGCGAATCGGATCTCATCCCGGCTTCACGGCGCACTTCTACTTTCTCCACCTGTCGACTCGCCTTGGCGGACGTCGTGCCTAGATAAGCACACTGCGCTGGGCGAAACGATGCAGAAGGACCTGAGCATGCCTGAACAGATTACCCTGAACAAACCTGAACAGATCACATTGAATGATGGCTCAGCCATTCCGCAGATCGGCCTTGGCGTGTGGCAGGTCGATCCAGCCATCACGGCCCAGGTTGTGAGTTGGGGGATCCAGACCGGCTACAGATTGATCGACACCGCCGAAGGCTACCAGAACGAGGAAGGCGTCGGGCGAGCGATCCGCACGGCTGGCGTGCCGAGAAGCGAGTTGTTCATCACCTCGAAGCTGCGCAACGGCGCGCATCAGCGTGACGCCGCCCTGCGGGCCTTCGACGAGACGATGAGCAAGCTCGGCATCGAACAGATCGACCTGTTCCTGATCCACTGGCCAGTGCCCAGCCAGGGCAAATATGTCGAGGCGTGGAATACGCTGATCGAACTCAGGAATGGCGGCCGGATCAGGTCGATCGGCGTTTCGAATTTCAACCAGGACCATCTGGAGCGGATCATCGGCGAGACCGGAGTCACGCCCTCGGTCAACCAGATCGAACTCCATCCCCGGTTTCAACAGCGCCACATCAGGGAATTTCATGGCACGCACAACATCCGCATCGAAAGCTGGAGCCCGCTGGGCAGCGGCCGGCTGTTGAGCGACCCGACCCTAGAAAAAATCGCCGGAAAACACCGCAAATCCGTGGCGCAGGTGATCATTAGATGGCACCTTCAGGAAGGACTGATCGTCATTCCCAAGTCGATCCACCAGGACCGCATCGCCGCCAATTTCGACGTCTTCGATTTCGAGCTGGACGCGGCAGACCTCGAGCTCATTCGAGGCATGGATTCATCAGACGGCCGCACCGGGCCGAACCCCGTCACGGCTGCGTTCCTGTTCTGACGAGCGACGGGACTCGGCCAGATCAGCGAAGGCGGATGGCGTGAGGGTAGCGGCCGCTTGGCGACGGCCGGCTGCCCGATGCCGAACCTGTACGCTGCGATTTGTTGTCGGCCAATGTCAGACAGCCGGTTTACTGACGGAAAAAAGCTGCAGGCCACCGGGAGCACCTGCAAGTTCCGTCTCGCAATGCTCCTCAAACGTCAGGCCCGAACCGGCCATGAGATCACGAACGGTCCGGGACGCGATGATCTCACCCGGTCCGGCATGATCGAGCAGACGCGATGTCAGTTGAATTGCAATACCGGTGACGTCGTCGCCGCGCCTTTCGCATTCGCCAATATGGATTCCCGCGCGAACCCGAAGGCCGGATTCGCCCAGTCGACGACGGATCGCCAATGTGCATTGGATCGCTCTCGTTGGCCGCTGAAATACTGCTAGAAACCCGTTTCCGGTGCGCTTGATTTCCTCACCGTCCGCATGATGCAATTCTTTGCGTATCTCGTCATCGTGTCGCTGCATCAGATCGCGCCGCTTCTGGTTGCTGGTGTTGACGAGAGCCGACGGCAACCCGACGACTTCCATGTGCAGCGCCGTCACAAGCACGCGCTCGCTCGAGGCTGCCGGCAGAGAGCCGGTGACAAAAGCCTGAATCTCGTCGACCAGACGATCCGAATCCTGTCCCCAAATGACATGGTCATCGCCAGCAAGCTCGACATATTTAGCGCCTGCGATGTGCTTTCCCAGATACTGCCCCTCTTGCGGCTTCACCCAGCGATCGCCTGTTCTCTGGACAATCAGGGTTGGAACGTGAATGGCCGGAAGGATGCCACGAACATCGATTTCGGTGGCCCAGCGCCATTGAGAGATGGCGTCAGCGGGAGAAGCTGAATTGCGCAGGAAAGCCGCAAACCATTCTCGTTCGAACGCGTCGTTCATAAGACTGGGCGCCGCTCTGCTTAGATCCGAGGGCTCTCCCCACTCTCGCTCAATAGCGGACAATTCGTCTTCCATTTGCTCCCTGGTCTTTGCCCAAGGGTAATCCTTTGACCATATGCCCCTGGCATACGCGCCATTGAGCACGAGTGCCGCTGTACGCTCGGGATAGGTCGCCGCAAACAGCATGCACATGTTGCCGCCTTCGGAGCTGCCGAACAGAACCGTGCGCGTTGATCCGACCGCGTCCAACACCGCCCGCACGTCTTCCATACGCTCTTCGAGGGTTGGGAATCCTACGTTGCGATCGGACAGTCCGGTCCCTCGCTTGTCCATACGGATCAAACGGGAAAAGGAGCCGAGACGCTGGAGCACATGCGCCAACCTCGGCGAAGCCCACGCAAGATCGAGGTTGGAGACCCATCCGGGGACATAGATCATGTCGACAGGCCCATCGCCCGTCACCTGATAAGCAATGTTGCTTCCGGCCGATTTGACATAGTGGGTGGTTGGCCGCACGGCGTGGCCCCCGAACTCTGGGCGCTCGTCGGCCTGGGTCCGCGGAGATTGCATCTTGTGGGAAGGTGAAACCGAACCACGGGTCTTTCGAGGAGATGCGCCAGACATCATGCGGCGCGCCCGAAGGTCTTCGTACAGCTCACGGGTTTCCGGTTCGGGCTGCAAGCGAAGTTGTCGCTGCAGCGCATCACGGCAGCGCTCATACTGCTTCAGCGCGAGGCTGAAGCGGCCCTGGGCAGCATAGGTCCGCATCAGGGCTCGGTGGATGTCCTCCCTTAGCGGCTCCAAAGCCAGCAGGCGCATCGCCGCCCGCACGCATGGTCCAAGACTGTCCGTTGCTGAATAGTGGGCGACCAGCTTCTCCAGCACGGCGATTGCTAGCGCCCTCAATCGCTCGCGCTCGACTCTGAGCCAATCCTCGAACGGCTCCTCCTTCAGGCCGAACCCGTCGAGGAGGTCGCCACGATAGACAACGAGCGCCTGTTCGAGTTGCTCCGGTTCTGAGCCGGCGGCCAGCGCCTCGAACCGCGCGACATCGAAATCAAGATCGTCGAGATTGAGGGTAATGCTTTCGCCGTCGGTCAGGAACGTTCGGCCATCGGATGCTTCCATCCCCTTCCTGATGGCCGATAGGGCCTGTCGAAGGTTCATCCGGGCCTGGGCCTCACCGTTGCCGCCCCACAAAAGCGCGGCCAGCTTCTCGCGCGACTGACAGTGTCCGGATTGCAAGGCGAGATAAGCCAACATGGCGCGCGCCTTGCGGCTGAAAACCGGGGCCGCCGCTGCGCCTCCGGCGAAGTCGAAACCGCCTAGCAGACAGAGATGAGGGTGCGCCATCGGATCCGCCACAGCCACAACTTTGTTTGCGATCCTTTCCTGTAGTTGCCCCTAATTCAACCGTCATTTTCACCGGCCTGGCGTTTTCACGAATCCTTCACGCTGGCTGCAACGCGCCTCTCACGGCCGCGGTGGAAATTGTCCGGACGAGCAGCCCTTATTTCAGGAGGACACTATGCTACGCCCGAGTTCGGCCGAATGGCCCATCTGGCATGATGATCCCGGTCAAAATGCGCAGCCGCGCGGCGGCCCGTTACGCCACGATATTGCGCTTACGCATTATCTCGAGAAGCAGCGGGCCTGCCGGATATCAACGGTCCGCTCGTTCGATTTCCGGACCACCGCGATCCGCGCATTCGCGCTGATCGCGCGACTTGGGCGTGATTTTTTCCGGCGACTGCGTCCATTCAAACGGCGCATCGGTGTGAAAAATGCACTTACGTTGATCGACGATATTGGCTTGAGGCTGGCGCAGATCGAAGCCGAGATAAGCAACTCGTTCTGGCGTCGGTGAGCACGACAGCGGGTTTCGGCTCGATCCCAATGGCCTTTTTACGGTGAAAAGCTCCCCTTCCCGCTCACCTCATATCCCCGATCCATCCAGCAGCGGGACATCTTCTTCATCCCAGGGGCTCGGCAATGAACCCTTGCTCAGATTGGCTGTCGGCAGCGGCATCCAGCACTTCAGCTCGGGTTCCGCGTATTCAACCACGCGTCCGGGCGACGAGTCGGAAGCGCGCCATCCTTCGCTGCCGAACTGGTCGGCCCGAGACCAGTAAGCCAGGTCGACTTCCGCCGGCCCCTGTTCGGACGGCCGAACCGTGACAAGGATTCGGCTGCCATCCTTTGGCGCGCTCGACATGTGACGCCACCGATCGGGCTCGTCCATCGCATTTCCTCCTGCAGCCTGCATCTCGCCTGTCCAGACGAATAGTCGCTTCGCGTACAAGGCCGGTCAACCCGAACTTTGCGCAGGACAGTCTATAGTTGGCCGCCTGCCGGTCTGGCGCGACGTGGGCTCGCGGTCATCAGCGAACCTTGGCCTTGACCGCCCAGGCTCTCGTTTTCAGGGGAATGGACCCGTCCTCGCCGCGCGGCAGACTCTCGCGGAGCCTCTCCATCAATCTCTGGCGAGCTGCGGGTTCGAGACTCATGCAATAGCCGGGCGCCGGCCCCGCCCCCAGGGTGAAGGGGTGCCAGTAGTCTTCGAAGTCCTTGAACACAGCGGGCATCTCAATCCTGGTGGACTCGATGGAAACGAGGCCGGCCTTCTCCGCGAGATCGGTCAGTCCATCTCGTGTGCAAAATGGAAAACGCCTGTCTTCGGTGAGGTCGATGGCACCGGGGTCAAGCGCCGTCGCAGCGGTCCAGAAGGCCCGCATGAATTCCACCCCGCCGCCAGGATAATCCCACACATAGAATCCAATCGTCGCTCCAGGGCGGGCCACTCGCCGCATCTCGGCGAGCGCCTTTTGCTTGTCGGGGACGAAGTTGAGAACAAGCGCCGACACGACCATGTCCTTGCTGCCCGATTCGACAGCCAAGGCCTGCGCATCGCCTGCGGGAAACTCGACACGCTTGTCGGGCACGTTTGCCCGCGCCTTGGCGAGAAAACCCTCCGACGGGTCTATGGATACCAGGCTCCTGGGATTGCAACGGGCCAGGATGGCTGCCGACAGCGCCCCGGTTCCGCAACCCACCTCCAGCCAGTCCAGACCCTCCGCCGGATCGAGCCAATCCAGGAACGGTGGAGCGATCTGACGGCTCCATCGCCCCATATAGAGGTCGTAGCTATCCCCGGCCTGCCAGGCGTCGTGACGCGTTGCCTCAGTCATCGCAATCCCCTCCCTGATAGTTCGGTCCATCGGACCGCGGCGAGAATACGCTCGCCGCTCTCGCAGGAACAGAGGGCCAGGAAGGTGTAAACCCGGGTCGTACTCGAATGCCGCACGCGCGCACGCTCGCTCGAAACGGGCCCGTCAGGTAGACGAACCGGGCGCTGGACCTCTCCGATCCGGAAGGAAATCTCCTGCGGCTGCCGTCACCGGACGGCTTTGTGCTCAGCCTGCCCGGAACGCGAGGCTCCGCCTCATCAGTTGGATGCTGAGCGACAGGTCTCCGCTTCCGATGAACCAGGGAGACAGTATCAGGGACGATCTCAGTCCGCGATAGAGCAGATAGGGAAGTCCGAGCGACAGGGCGATCAGCGCCAACTCGGAAGACATTCCGAAGTCACGCAGCGTGAAATGAACGAACTGATGGACGAACATGATCACCAGGGAGGCCGCGCCGATTTCCGCCAACGGAGCGATGCGCAAGCTCGGCAACTCCATGAAGCGGATGAGGGCGAGGACAAAGGTCGAGATCGCCAGTGCAACGAGCAGGCCGAGAAGTGGAGGGCCGAAGACGGCGTTCTTCATGCTGAAGGTAAAGTCGGAACCCGCCCGCGCCGCTGCGAGCGCGGCCCCGGCAACCGCTACGACAAACACCGCCGACCACAGCGCGCTCATGCCGCGTTCGCGCAGGACATGTCCGAACCAGAATGCGCCGATGGCGAGCGGCACGTTCGTCAGAGCCAGCGGCGCGCGCACCTCCTGCCAATAGGCCTGGATTGAATAGGCGAGGCCGACGGATGCGCCGACGAAGATCAGCATGCCGGGATCGGTCGGTCCGCTAGTCCTGATCGCGACCTCATTGTAGACAAGTTGCGTGGCGACGAGGCAGGTGACGAACCAGAACACGCCGAGTTCGCGCGTGAGGTGCCGTCCGCCCAGCAGGGCGTCGGTGATGAGTTCCCTGATCTGCCAGGGCGCCGGGATGTCGCCGCGCAACAGGTCGACAACGAGCACGCTCGCCATGATCGCGCCGAGAAACGTCACATAGGGGATGAGCAGGCCCTGGGCGCGTTTCCGGAAAAGCGCCTTCCTGTCCGTGACGGCAAAAAGGTAGCCGGATATGATGAAGAAGAACGGCATGAAGAAGAGCGATGCCGCAAAGTAAACCGGGTGCGCCCATCGCCAGGTGCTGTGGTCGAGGACGTGGGCCATGACGACGAGGGTGATTCCCAAGCCCTTGGCGGTGTCCAGCCAGGTCTCACGCATGGGCAGGTTCAACTTCAGCGTTTCCTGGGTATGGCCTACCGGCCGCCCCGGTCCTTCGGTTTCGCTGAGATTGTGCATCGCATCATACCTTGTGGCAAGTGCGAATTGGCTCGGATGCTCCGGATTGCCGATAGTCCCATTCAGTCGGCGAGATTCAGCATTCCGCTTGATTTTCCGCTGATCCTCACGCATTGTTGCGCTGCACAATATCGGGATAGTGCCGATGTGTCAGTTCAAGGCCTTTCGATAGGAAACGTTGACCGGCACCGGTTACCGTTTTTGCGAGAGGCAGCGGACTGTTGAAATCGATCGCGCTTTGACGTCGGATCGGCCAGGTCCGATACGAGGCAGCAAGGGATCACATACCAAGATGCTTCGCGAATTGTCCGCCTACAAGAAAATGATGATGCTCGGCATTGTCGGGCTGCTGTTCGTCGCTGTCCTCGATGCCTTCAGCAACCTGCCGGTCGTTTCCGGCTGTGCGTTCTACGGCAATTGCGCGATCGCCGAAGCACCGATCGAACTCAGTCTGGACCCGACAGAGCAATGAAGCCACCTGGGAAGACCGCGCTTATCGTCTATGACGGCGACTGCATCTTCTGCCAGAGCTATGTCCGCTTTGCCCGGCTGCGCGACGCGGTCGGTCCTGTCGAGTTGCTCGACGCGCGCTCCGGCGACCCGCGTGTTGTCGGGTTTCAGCGCCAGGGCTTCGACCTGAACGAGGGCATGCTCTTCGTTTTCGAGGACCGCGTCTATCACGGCGAGGAAGCCATCAATCTCCTGGCGATCCTCAGTTCCTCTTCGACACTTTTCGGCTGGCTCAACCGCAGGATTCTCTCAAACAGGACGGCCGCGCGGCTGATCTATCCGGCGCTCAAGCTCGGACGCCGGGCCACCCTGAGGCTTCGTGGCCGCTCGCTCATCCCTGCCGACCTTGACCGGCGCTAATTCATGTCGCGCAAAAGTGCGCAGCGGTTTTGCGATAACGACATGAACTTAAAGCGCGACGCGTGAATCCTTACAAACGCGATGCGCTTTAGACATTTCCCGGCGAAATGGATGGCTGAAGCCGACTGCCCGGCGACATCTACCAGTTTCGTTCGTGAACATTCGAACAGCTCTCCTCCCAGAGCGGCGCTCAGTGGGTGCAGACCTTCGGCCGCGAGAAATCCACCAATTTGAAGGTAAGGAACTTTCGTTCGAGGAGGTTGGGCATTTCGCCTGCGAAGGTCGACGCGTTGGCGCGGGTAATCGTCTCGCCATCCTTCACGTAAGTCACCCAAGCCTCGGGCTTCCGGCGCAGTTGTTTCTTCAGATCGAGGAGGACGTGGTAATTGCCCGCCCGCGACTGCCGGACGAGATGGGGCTCCGAGGAATCAATGATCTTCACCACCTCGTTCTGATAGTTGAACAGGTATGGTGGTTTGGGAAAGAGCAGATGGTTGGTCTGGCCGGCTTCCGTGTGCAGATTGCTGAACATGTTGATAGAACTCTCCGTCTTGAGCCCGACATAGGGTGACAGGCAGGAGAGGAAGAACAAGCCCGGCACCAAATAGACCCAGAGCGGCTGGCGCGGCGAGGAAACGGTCCGGCAAGGCAGGTTCTGCAGAGCCACATAGGGTAGCACGACCATCGCCGCGCCGCCCACTACCGCCCAAACGAGGATCCAGACAGAGTGGACCATCATGTCGAAGGACCGCCCGGGAAAAGTATAGGTGAGCAGAATGACGAGAGTGACCGCGAACAGCATCACGGCCGCGCCCGGCAGCAAGATCCCGATCCGGCCGAACGTTTCGCGCAGCGGATTGGTAAACTCCAGCGAGGTGCGATAGAGCGCCTCGCTAGCGGGCGTGGGGATGCTCAGCACATACAGCGCGAACACCAGGCTGGAAAAGTCCATGTACCAGGAATAAGCCGAGATCGGGATCACGTAATGGAAGACGAGTGCGAGGATGAACCCCACGGCGAAATAGCGCTTCCAGTAGAGAGACACGATCGCGATCGCCTCAATGACGAAGGTGGCGAAGATCGCAAGATACCGGCCAAAGAGATTGTCCTCGAGGCCGAACGGACGAGCCAGCGGAGCGTATAGGCCCACAGCGCAACTCACGGAAGGGTCGAGGAAGTCGGTGTTGATCTTGTGGAAGATGCCGTAGAAATACATGATGGCGAGCAGCGACCGGGCGACGATCCGGATCTGTTGATAAAGGTCCATCCGGGCCAGGGCGGCGCCACGGCCGGCGGCCCGCAGATAGAGCACCGCTGCGCTGAGCAGGATAGCCCCGTTCATCACCGCCGTGATCGTCTTGTTATTCGAAGCGACCGGCATGCGCAGCGCGTATAGCACAAGCGATACCATCACGAGCCCGATCAAAAACTCGGTCCGCCGTGGGTACAGCAGGAGTAGCAAGCTGAACAGGACGACCGACCAGCTCAGAGCGGCAAAAAGTGGCCCCGTGTAGCCAAGCATGGAGTAGATATCACCGGCGATACTGAAGATCGCCGCCATTGCCCAGAAAGGGGTAAATGCGGTCAACCCGTCAAATGTGTCGTCCCGACCGCTGACGTTCGCGATTTTGCTGCGACCAATGTTCCATAACGGTATGGCGCCTGAGAACTGCTGCTGCCCTATAGACACTAGTTAGACCCCCTCAAAGATCCTTTTGGCGGTTCTTTCGACGTCCAACTGGGGACGGCTTGCCGCCTTCGGAACCGTTGCTCTATGTTGCACTGCAACATCAGCACGGGTTTAGATAAGAGTCAATTCGGTGTCGTCGGTAGCTCCTCCTACTGGGCATCAGCCATTGAGAAACTGCTAGCAGGCACGGTGTAGAGCGGGATGCGTTCAAATTGAACTGGCCATCCCGCTCTATCTATTGTTTAGCTGTATTTCTGCGACGCCAAAACTTAAAGCCACGCACGGAGTCCTTCGGATGCGACGCGCTTTAAGAGTTCGCCGACTATCGCTGTCTTGCCGTTTTGGGAAATTCCACTACGTCCGCCGGCGGGCGCTTGTACTGGGCTGCGGCAATTGCATCGATCAGAATATCCAGAGCCGCGCGAGCAGCGCTGCTCGTCTCGTCATCGCCGCGCAAATAGTGGCAGGCTCGTTCAAGATGGAGGTGGGCGGCGGCAAAGTCGCTAGTCATGGATTCTCCTTTTGCCCGCCGTCCGACAAGGATGGCCCATTTCGATTTACCCAAAGGCGAATATCCACAGCTGGATTTGAATCAACTTTGGCCGGTTAACCAGATCTTCAGCATCGCGAGGCGACCTTGCTGCTGCGGACATGTGTTGAGTTCCGCCTCAGGCAACAGACCCGCTCCGGAGACCGGGGCGGGTTTTTGCTTGAATGGTGCTTCGGGTCGAAGCCGGCATCCGCAATTGGCACAGGCAGGCGTCGGTTGGGGAACAGAAGAGGATGCCGAACGCCTATCCAATGCTCACGCTACGCTATCGCGGCTGAGCCGACGTACCTTCGAAGCGGTCCACTGCAAAGGGTGCGAGGCGGTCAGGATCGCCGCGTCCGGCAATCAGGTCGGCAACCAAGCGGGCCGTGATCGGCGCCAGAGTGAGGCCGAGATGACCGTGACCGAAGGCATGGATCACCCTGGGGCTGCCACGCGACGGACCGATGACCGGCCGGGAATCGGGCAGCGACGGCCGGAACCCGAGCCATTCGGACGAAGGCCGACCGAGTTGGGGAAAGAACTGCCTGACGCCGCGATCGAGCAAAGCCAGCCGGCGCGGATTTGCCGGTGCTGCAAACCCGCCGAGCTCGACGGTTCCGGCGACACGCAGCCGGCCGGTCATCGGCGTCATGTAAAAGCCGAGATCGACAGGACAGACCGGACGACTGAGCAGAGGCGCTTCGGTCGGGAATTCGAGATGATAGCCGCGTTCGGTCTCGAGCGGGACGCTGTCGCCGGCCTGCATCGCCAACGCCCGCGATTGCGCGCCCGCGGCGATCACCACCGTGTTCGCCTTGATGCGAAGGCCGGAACCGCCGAGCCTGACACCGTCCGCCTCGACCCGCAGCCCGGTTATTGCAGCCTGCGCCACCGACACGCCGCGGGCGGTCGCTGCATCGAGCACCCGCCGCATCAGCGTCTTCGGATCGGTGACGTTCATCGAGTCCGGGAAGTACAGGCCGCAGGCCCCGGTCGGGGGCAGGCCGGGCTCCAGCGCGGCCACCTCTCCCGGCGTCAGAACCTCCTGATGCACACCAAACCCGGCGCGCAGCGCCCTGCCCCCAGCGGCCTTGGCGAAATCGCTCTTGCGGCGATACAGGTAGAGACAGCCGTTGCGGCGCATCAGGTCGGCCATATCGGCCTCTTTCACCATCTCCTCCCAGGCCGGCAGGGCCCCAGCCAGAAGCCCGGCGAGCGCCATCGCGTTGGCGCGGGTGGCCGCCGGAAGCGACTGCCGCACGAAGCGGACCAGCCAGGGCGCCAGCTGGAAAAACGCTGTCCAGCGCAATGCGAAAGGGCTCTCCGGATCGAGGAGCAGTTTTGGCAATTGGCGCAGCACGGCCGGGTTGCCGACCGGCATGCAGGCATATTCGGCGAGCGTTCCGGCGTTGCCGAACGAGGCGCCGGAGCCAGGCTCGTTGGGGTCGATGAGCAGCACCTCGCGCCCCTCGGCCGCAAGCCGGAGTGCCGTTGCCAAACCGACAATGCCGGCGCCGACTATGGCGACTTGCACGGTTTCCGGTGCTGCCATCCTAGACGAAGCCAGGCAGTTGCAGATGCCCGGCCGCGAGCAGTTCGGCCATGGTGTTCAGGGCCGTGCGCAGATCGTCGAGCGAGCGCGCGGCGCCGACATTGATGCGCACCCCGTGCTGCACCGGCTCGCGCCCAACCGCGAAGGCGTCGCCGGGAAGAACGGCAACGCCACGTTCCAGGCAGGTGCGAGCGAAACCCGCGCCCCGCCACGGCTCCGGGAGGCGCAGCCAGGCATGGGTCGAGGTGGCGTGGCTCTGGACATCGTAGCGGCCGAGGATTTCGGTGAGGATGGCCTGGCGCTGACGAAGCTCCTGCTTCTGGGCTTCGATGATGCGCGCCGCCGAGCCCTCTTCTATCAGCCGCGCGCCGATCAGCGCCGTCAGAGGGCTGATGCTCCAGCAGTTGATGCGTAAAGCCGCGGCGACCTGGCCGGCTATGGCGCGTGGCGCGATCACAAAACCGAGGCGCAGCCCTGGGGCAAGGCATTTCGACAAGGCGCCGATGTGAACCGTCAATTCGGGCTCGAGGCTGGCAAGCGACGGCGGCGGATTGTCCGCCAGCGGCCGGTAGACGTCATCCTCGATGATGAGGACATTATGGCGACGGGCCACAGCCACCAGCTCGTGCCGGCGTTCCTCGCCCAGTGTGATGGTGGTCGGATTGTGCAGGGTCGGCACCAGGAAGACCGCGCGCGGGCGGAGCTGCGCGCAGGCTGCCTCGAACGCGTCGGCCCGCATGCCGCCGCGGTCCATGGCGACGCCTCTGAGATCGAGGCCATGCACCCGGCACAGTGCATTGATGCCCTGATAAGTCACTTCGTCGGCGAGCACGACCTCGCCCTGCCTGGTCACCGCGCCAAGCACACAGTCCAGCCCATGCTGGGCGCCCGCCGCCAGCACCACCCGGCCGGGATCGCCGTCGCCCGCCACCGGCCGCATCCACTCGGCGATTGCCTCCCTCGCCCACAGCGGCCCCTCGGGCGGATGATAGTCCTGAAGCGTGACGTAGTGCCGGTCCTTGGACAGGCGCGGCAACAGCAGCGCCAGCGCGTCGAGATAGGCCGAGGTCGCCGGTCTGTTGACGGAAAGATCGATGACGCCGGTGTCTTCGCTCGGCGCCGACACGAAACCTGGTCCTTCGCCGCCGTTGCGGGCGGCGACCGTGGTGCCGCGTCCGGGCCGCGCTTCGAGCAGGCCGCGCTGCTGCAGTGTCGACAGCGCGCGCGTCACGGTGGTGACATTGATGCCCAGTGCGCGGGCAATCTCGCGCTGCGGCGGCAACCGGTCTCCAACGGCAAGCGTGCCGGCTGTAATCCGTTCGGCAATAGCGTCAGCAAGGCGCCGGTAGACCGGGCCTTCATCCGAGGCGAGTTGCAGGTCCTGAAGCATGCGGGTTGGCGGTTTCGGTGTGTTGACACTCTGGCTACCGGCGCATCTAGCATAAGACAATGCTCCGGACAATAGCACTTGTCCGGTACATGTTTTCAAAATCCGGCTGAAAAAACTCACACAATTCCGAAGAAAGCCGCTTGACGGGCAAACTTGTCTGCACCTATGCTGCTTTAGCGATTGATTGTGTGAGCATACAAGTTTGGTTGCCGCCCTTGCGCGGCCAGCGTCATGCGAGACCGACACATGCACGGCAAGCACCACCTCGTTTCGACAAGCGGCCATTGCCGCCGCTCAACGGATTTCCGTTCGTGATCGCCGAAGCGACAGTCTTGCCAGCCGACAGCGCCGCTGCGGCACCGGACGCCCGCCGGCAGGGATTTGTCGAATTCGTCGATGTCGAAAAATCCTATGACGGCCGGACTTTCGCGGTGACACGGCTAAACCTCAGTGTGGCGCGCGGCGAGTTCCTCACCCTTCTCGGCCCCTCCGGTTCGGGCAAAACGACGACGCTCAACATGCTTGCAGGTTTCGAACGGCCGACCAGCGGCGTCATTACGCTTGAAGGCCAGTCAGTCGACAGGCTGCCGCCCTACGAACGCAACATCGGCATGGTGTTCCAGAACTACGCGCTGTTTCCGCACATGAGCGTTGAGGAGAACGTCGCCTTCCCACTCTCGGTCCGCAAGATCACCAAGGCGGACGTTGCATCCCGCGTCGGCCGCGCACTCGACATGGTGCGGCTGCGGCAGTTCGGCGACCGGCGGCCGGCACAGCTTTCCGGCGGCCAGCAGCAGCGTGTCGCGCTTGCCCGCGCGCTGGTGTTCGAGCCGAGCCTAGTGCTGATGGACGAGCCGCTCGGCGCGCTCGACAAGAAGCTGCGCGAGCATATGCAGCTCGAGATCAAGCAACTGCACACCATGCTCGGCGTCACCATCGTCTACGTGACGCACGACCAGAGCGAGGCGCTGACCATGTCGGACCGCGTTGCCGTGTTCAACAATGGCGGGATTGCCCAGCTCGGTTCGCCTGATGATCTCTACAACACGCCGGAGAGCTCGTTCGTCGCGAGCTTCATCGGCGAGAACAACACGCTGGAAGGCAAGGTCGAGCGCATCTCCGGCAAGGAGTGCCGCGTCGCGCTGGACGGTGGCGGTTCGGTAACCGCGCTGGCCATCGGCGTTGCGGAGGGTGCGGCCTGCCATGTCGCCATCCGCCCGGAGCGGCTGAAGCTCGCGCCCGCTTCGAACGGAGCAAATGCGCTGGCAGCCACGGTCGATGGCCGCATCTATCTCGGCGACCACCAGCGTCTTCTGGCCAGGCTTGAAAACGGACAGGTGCTGACCGTCAAAGTCGGCCCCGAAGCGACCATGGGTAGCGGGGAACCGGTCACGGTTTCCTGCGCGCCCAACGACTGCCGTGCCTTTCCGGCCGATGCCGGAACGGGCGGTTCCATCTCGAAAACAGGGGAATAAGAACAATGAAAATCACAAAAACCCGGCTGTTCGCCTTCGCGGCAGCCACAGCATTCATCATGTCAGGACACGCTGCCTTCGCCGAAGAGCTTTCGATCATGGCCAGCGGCGGCGCCTGGCAGGATGCCCAGCGCAAGGCGTGGTTCGAGCCGTTCAGCAAGGAGACCGGGATCAAGATCGTCGAGCAGGAATATCTTGGCGATCTCGGCAAGGTAAAAGCGATGGTCGACACCGGTAACGTGCCGATCGATCTGGTGACGGTCGAGACCGCGACCGTGCTGCAGGGTTGCGACGCCGGCATTCTCGAGCGGCTCGACTATTCCAAGATCGCCCCCCGCGAAAAGTTCATCGAAGGTTCGGCACTCGACTGCGGCGTCGGCCTTGATGCCTATGGCGACGTGCTTGCCTATGATCCCAACGTGCTGAAGGAGGCGCCGACTTCGGTCCTCGACATCTTCGACACGACCAAGTTTCCGGGCAAGCGCGCGATGCGCAAGTTTCCGGCGCAGAACCTCGAATGGGCGCTGATGGCCGACGGCGTTGCGCCGGCCGATGTCTACGAGGTGCTGGCAACCCCCGAAGGCGTCGATCGTGCCTTCAAGAAGCTCGACACCATCAAGCAGGATATCGTCTGGTGGGATGCCGGCGCGCAGCCGCCGCAGCTCCTCGCATCCAAGGAAGTGGTGATGACCACCGCGTGGAATGGCCGTATCCAGAACGCCATCGACAAGGACGGGGCGCCGTTCAAGATCGTCTGGAACAACCAGATCCTCGAATATGACATGATTGCCATTCCGAAGGGCGCCAAGAGCCCGGACCTGGCCTACAAGTATCTTGCCTATATCAGCCAGCCGGAAATTAACGCCAAGCTCGCCAGCTACATCACCTACGGGCCGGTGCGCATCGATGCGGCTTCCTTTGTCGCGCCGGACGCCCTGCCGAAATTGCCGAACGCACCTGACCACATGACCGCTTACCTGGTCGCCGATACCGAATTCTGGGGCGACTATGGCGAGGATCTGGTCAAGCGCTTCAACGCCTGGCTCGCGCAGTAGGGGAAAATGTCGGCGCTTAAGCCCACGAAACTGGACCGGCCGCGGGCAAGCCGCGACTGGTCGGCCGCCGATTCCGGCACAGCAAGGTCGGTCGCGGCGGCGCTTCGCCGCGCCGATCTCGGCGACCGTCTGCGGTCGCTGGCGCTGGCGGCACCTTTGCTTGTGCTGCTGGCGCTGAGCTTCGGCATCCCGATCGTCCTGCTTCTGTCGCGCGCCGTCTATGATCCGACGATTGCCGACGCTTTGCCGCAGACCAGCCAGGCACTGGTCGGCTGGAACGGCACGGGACTGCCCGACGATGCTGCGTTCCTGGCCCTTGCCGCCGATCTCCGGAGCAATCAGGCCAAGGGCACCGCCTACGAACTCGCCAAGAGCCTGAACGCCCGTCTACCAGGTGCACGCAGCCAGGTGCTCAAGACGGTGCGTCAACTCGAGGCCGCCGACAGGCCGCCGCTGGAGGTGATGAAAGCAGTGCCGTTCTGGTCGGCCCCGGGCACATGGCCGGTCATCGAGAGCGGCACCCATAGCGTGACGTCGTTCTACCTGCTGAGCGCGCTTGATCTGCGCTGGAATGCCGATGGCGGCATCGAAAGGGTGCCGCCCGAACAGGCCATCTTCCTGCAGGTGTTCATGCGCACATTCTTCGTCGCCGCTGCGGTGACGCTGGCCACGCTGATACTGGGCTTCCCCCTCGCCTACCTCATCGCCTCCGTGCCCAAGGGCCTCGCCGCCATCCTCATCGTCGCGGTGCTGTTGCCGTTCTGGACGTCGATCCTGGTGCGCACCGCGGCCTGGACGGTGCTCCTGCAGAAATTCGGCCTGGTCAACGATCTGCTGCTGTGGCTCGGCGTTGCCGACGACCGGCTCGACCTGATGTACAGCCGCATCGGACTGATCATCGCCATGACCCACATCCAGCTGCCGTTCACGCTGCTGCCGATCTACAGCGTCATGCGCACCATCCAGCCTTCGCAGATGAAGGCTGCCTATTCGCTCGGCGCAAAACCTTTTACCGCGTTTCGCCGCGTCTACCTTCCACAGGTCTTTCCGGGCGTGATGGCCGGCTGCCTGCTCACCTTCATCCTCTGCCTTGGCTATTACATCACGCCGGCACTGATCGGCGGCGCCAGCGACCAGCTGATCAGCAATTTTATCGCCAACTACGTCAATGTCGAACTGAACTGGGAGATGGCGGCGGCGCTCAGCTTCATCCTGCTCGTCTTCACCCTGGCGCTGTTCGGCATTTTCGCCCGCATCCTCGGCCTCGACCGTCTCAAGCTGGTGTAGCCATGTTGCTGTCTCCCTACCCGACGACAGGCGAAAGAATCCGCATCACCCTGCTCTGGCTGTGGTGCGGCATGGTGATCCTGTTCCTCCTCGTGCCGATCCTCATTCCCGTTCCCTTGTCGTTCAACAGCGGCGCCTTCTTCATCTTTCCGCTGGAGGGAATTTCGACGCGCTGGTACGAGGTCGTGCTTGGAACCCAGCGCTGGCAAGCAGCAATCGGCAACAGCCTGATCGTTGCGTTCGGGACGACGCTGATCGCAACGATACTCGGCACATTGACGGCTATTGCGCTTTCCGACGAAAAGTTTCCCGGCCGCCGCATCGTCATGCCGCTGCTGCTGTCGCCACTGATCGTGCCGGTGGTGATCACCGCCGTCGGCTCATATCTGTTCTATGCACGCGTCGGCCTTGCCAGCACCTATGCCGGCATCATCCTGGCGCACACCGCGCTCGCCAGTCCCTTCGTCGTCGTCACGGTGGGAGCGAGCCTCACCGGCTTCGACCGTAATCTGATGCGCGCCGCCGCCATCTCCGGAGCAAAGCCCATCACATCGTTCTTCAGGGTGATGCTGCCGCTGATCCTGCCCGGCGTGCTGTCAGGGGCGGCCTTTGCGTTCGTCACCTCGTTCGACGAGGTCGTCGTGGTGCAGTTCCTGGCCAGCGCCAATCAGCGCACCATGCCGCTCGAAATGTTCATCGGCCTGCGCGAGAAGCTGAGCCCGGCAATCACCGCTGCCGCGACGCTGATGATGGCACTGTCGATCATACTGCTCGTCGTTGCCAATCTTCTGGCCCGCCGTGGCAAGCAGCGACCGCGCATTGACTAGGAATGTCGTGCGGCGGTCGGCCAAAGCCCCCATAGGCCTGCCCGCGTCAGGCCGCTTTACGGTGCGATTTCCATGTCTCGTGGTGCTTGCCCCACGCCGACATGACTGTCACCGCATCGTTCAGGCTAAAGCCGAGCGGCGTGATCGAGTATTCCACGCGAGGCGGCACCTCGTCATAGGCGCGCCGGCTGATCAGCCCGTCGGCTTCCATCTGCCGCAATTGTTGCGTGAGCACCTTTTCGCTGACGCCAGGCAACAAGCGGCGCAGTTCGGCAAAGCGGTATGGCCGCAGGTGCAGTTCCCATAGCAGCGAGGTTTTCCACTTTCCGCCGATGGCCTGCAGCGCGGCAGCAAAACCGCAGCTGTCTGGTTCCTTGCGCCTCATTTGGCAGCTCCTGTCATGATGGCGATAGCTTACCTCAAGGTGCGTACTTCTCAACGCAGCAAGAATTTATATCTTCGGATCGAGCGCGCCAAACACAAAACGGACCCTCGTCGAGAGGGCCATCAGTCTATCGGAGAAGTTACTATGGCATCGAATGTCTGCGTGCTCGGCGCGGGCCGAATGGGCTCGTCCATTGCTCGAACGCTGCTCGACCGCGGCTATCCAACATGGGTCTGGAATCGAACCGTGGCAAAGTGCGACTCATTGGCGGCCCTTGGTGCGAAGGTCGCCCCCTCGGTGGAGGATGGAATCCGAGCGGCCGACGTCGTGATCATCAATGTTCTCGACTATGCCGCCAGCGACGCTTTGCTGAAGCGGGAGGGCATCGCTTCGGCATTGGCCAGCAAAGCCGTCGTACAACTCACCTCCGGCTCACCGCGTCTGGCACGGGAAGAAGCGCGCTGGGTGGAGGCACATGGTGCCGGCTATCTCGACGGGGCGATCATGGCCACTCCGGATTTTATCGGCAAACCCGAGACCGCACTGCTTTATTCGGGTTCCCGCGACGTTTATGAGAAGCACAAGCCCCTGCTGTTCGCACTCGGCGGCGGCACGAGCCATGTCGGGGAACTGCCGGGTCAAGCCTCTGCGCTTGATACCGCTCTGCTCACGCAGATGTGGGGCGGGCTCTTCGGAGCACTCCAGGGCATGGCTGTCGCCGAGGCCGAAGGTCTCGACCTGGCGACGTTCAGGAACCATCTTTCCGGATTCAAGCCTGTTGTCGATGCCGCTCTGTTCGACCTGGTGGATAGAACGAATGCACGCCGTTTTGCCGGCGACGACGCGACGCTGGCGTCATTGGGCGCCCACTACAGCGCCTTCCAGCACCTGCTTGAAGCATGCGAGGAGCGAGGCCTCGACGCGGCGATGCCGCGCGCCATGGACATGATTTTTCGCCAGGCGCGTTCGCTCGGGCGCATGGAAGATGATTTTGCGTCTCTCGCGCCGCTGTTTCGAAATGGCTCGTCGCGCCAGAGCCGGGAGCCAGCGAATGCATAGCGGCAAGACGAAACGAACCGCGACCTGCTCATGCCGGGGCGTGGAACTTGTCCTCGCCGGAGAGCCGCGACGCGTCTATGCGTGCAGTTGCATGGAGTGCCAGCGCTGCACCGGAACGGCGTTCTCATACCGGGCCATCTACGCCGGTTCCGCCCTCGTCGGCCAGAAAGGCGAGACCAGGTCCTGGCGCAGAACCGGCTCGTCGGGACAATGGCTGGAGCAGACATTCTGCACCACATGCGGGTCGGTCGTCTTCATGCGGGCAGAAGGGCTGAAGGATGCGCTGTCGGTATCGGTCGGCTGCCTGGAGGACCCGGAATTCCCACCCCCGATAATGCTCCATTGGCCTCACAGAAAGCATAGATGGCTTTGCTTGGAGGGCCTGCCAGAAGCAGCCGCCTCTTGAGGGCGGATCACCAAGCGCGATGCCTGGCTTGCAGCAGGCTCGGCATTGTGAGTCCGGCAACGTCTCCTTCGGCAATCGATTTCCGTTCAAGAAGGTCCCGATTGGGCGAATAGCTGTCGCGGGCGACTGCGAATCCCAAGGCTCCCTCGCAGCACTCCTTGCAACACTTTGCGCTCCCCGACGTTCTCCCAAGGCACGCTCCGTAGCCGATTGTCGCGGCTCCATTGGCAAATCCAATTGCTGGAGCGAGGGAGCCATCCCGGCTTCGCAGGCTGGCCACGGCACCGTGTGCCGTGGCAGTTCGGCAACCTGCATCGATGTGACGCTGGAGGAGACGCCATGGACATGGGCAACAGGAAGACGCAGTTTAATATCTGGTACTGGATCGTCGCCTTCGTCGGGCTGATGATCTTCCAATATGTCTACACTGCCACGCAGCACGTCGCTCAGATTCCCTTCAGCCAGTTTGAGACCCTGTTGCGCGACGGCAAGATCGCCGACGTGCAGGTTTCCGATCGCTTCATCCAGGGCCGCTTCAAGCAGCCGCAGGACGGGAAGCCTCTATTCATTACAACGCGGGTCGAGCCGAATCTCGCGCGGCAGCTGCAGGAACACGGCGTCACCGTCACTGGCCAGATCGAAAGCACATTCCTGAGCGACCTGCTCTCCTGGGTCGTCCCGATCCTCGCCTTCTTCGGCTTGTGGATGCTGCTGATGAGACGCATGGGCGGTGGCATGGGCGGGTTGATGCAAATCGGCAGGAGCAAGGCCAGGGTCTACGTCGAGGCCAATACCGGCGTGAGGTTCGATGACGTGGCGGGCGTCGATGAGGCCAAGGCCGAGCTGCAGGAGATCGTGGATTTTCTGAAGAGCCCGCAGGAATATGGCCGTCTTGGAGGGCGCATGCCCAAGGGCGTGCTGCTGGTCGGACCGCCAGGCACCGGCAAGACGCTGCTCGCGAAGGCCGTTGCAGGCGAGGCAAAAGTTCCGTTCTTCTCGATCTCAGGCTCTGAATTCGTCGAGATGTTCGTGGGCGTCGGCGCCGCCCGTGTGCGCGACCTGTTCGAGCAGGCATGCGCCAGAGCCCCGGCAATCATTTTCATCGACGAGCTCGACGCGCTGGGCCGCGCCAGGGGTGCGGGCCCGATGATGGGCGGCCACGACGAGAAGGAGCAGACACTCAATCAGCTCCTGGTCGAGCTCGACGGTTTCGATCCGAAGATCGGCGTCGTGCTGCTCGCCGCGACGAACCGTCCGGAAATCCTTGACCCGGCACTTCTTCGCGCCGGCCGTTTCGACAGGCAGGTGCTGGTCGACCGGCCGGACAAGCAAGGCCGCGTCCAGATACTCCAGGTCCACATGAAGAAGGCGAAGCTGGCAGCGGATGTCGAGGCCGAGAAAGTTGCCGCGCTGACGCCGGGTTTTACCGGCGCCGACCTCGCCAACCTCGTCAACGAGGCGACCCTGCTTGCCACGCGCCGGAAGGCAGATGTCGTGACGATGGACGATTTCAACAATGCGGTGGAGCGCATCGTGGCGGGGCTTGAGAAACGCAACCGGCTGTTGAACCCTAGGGAACGTGAGGTCGTCGCCTATCACGAAATGGGCCATGCTCTGGTAGCCATGGCGCTGCCCGGCGTCGACCCGGTGCACAAGGTATCGATCATCCCACGCGGCGTCGGCGCGTTGGGCTACACGATCCAGCGGCCGACCGAGGACCGATTCCTCATGACTCGCGAGGAACTGGAGAACAAGATGGCGGTGCTGCTCGGCGGCAGAGCGGCCGAGCAGATCGTGTTCGGGCATCTGTCGACGGGGGCCGCCGATGACCTGGCCAAAGTGACCGATATCGCCCGCGCCATGGTTACGCGTTATGGCATGTCGGAAAGGCTCGGCCATGTGGCGCTGGAAAAGGACCAGCGCTCCTTCCTGAGCCCCAACCCACTCGCCGGCGGTCCGCGCGAGCACGATTACGGCGCGGCCACCGCCGAAGCCATCGACGCGGAAGTTCGCAGCATCGTCGACACAGCTTTCGCGCGAACCGTCGGCCTGCTCACTGAGCGACGGGATCTGCTGGAAAAGACGGCGCGCAA
Source organism: Mesorhizobium sp. WSM4849 (assembly GCF_055811385.1). Classification (NCBI taxonomy): domain Bacteria; kingdom Pseudomonadati; phylum Pseudomonadota; class Alphaproteobacteria; order Hyphomicrobiales; family Phyllobacteriaceae; genus Mesorhizobium; species Mesorhizobium sp. WSM4849. Next base: position 53,750 of record NZ_JBVVPW010000024.1, on the reverse strand, counting down.
GCTGCTCGAAATCGAGACGCTCAGCGAGGCTGAACTCGCGTCGCTCGTCGGAAACGTCTCGGCACCGGATCGTGCGACAACGGAGGCATCCGATCCGCAATCGGGGAAGCGACCGGTACGACGAGGCAAGGCTGCGGCTACAAACGTCTCGCGCCCCGCCGAGTGATGCCCTTCCTCGTCCCGACGGCAGATCGCTGGCATCGCCAATCTCGACGCGGCCTCCCCAGGTGACCCGTTCCCAGTGGCATAGTGTCGCTGCCAATCACTGAGATAGTCGCCCAGGGCCTGGCAATCATCAACAACGAAGACCGGCACGGCCCCGCGCACGCGCCAAGCCGGCGTTGCGGGCGGCCGCAATCCGCGTCGCGCGGCGCCGGTTGACCGGCTTGTTCAGTAAAGGCTAATGAGGCAGCGTTACGCGACCGATCGTTGTGTCTGTTTTTCAGATTTGGCGTTGCTTTCGTCGCGGTCCGAATCCGCCAGCTACGGTAGGCCAGGCTGAATGACCGACCTCATTTGCCTCGAATTCGCCCCTATCATTGAAGAGCGGTGCTGATTGCAATGCTGGCGCCATCCGTTTACCAACTCCTGCAGACAAAACGAAGGCTCGTATGATCCAGGACAATGCCAGGGTCGGCGTCGTGGTGCCGATGTTCAATGCCGAGCGAACCATTCGCGCCACCTTGACCAGCATCTGCCAGCAGGACCATCAGGCGCTGGATATTATCGTGGTGGACGACGGGTCGACGGACCAGTCCGCCTCGATTGTGGCCTCCTGTGCTGAGAGAGACCGGCGTATACGCCTAATGAGGCAGTCGAACGCCGGTGTTGCGCAGGCCCGCAACAGCGGTGCGGCCTCTACCGATGCAGAGTTTCTGGCGTTTGTCGACGCGGATGATCTCTGGGCCCCATCCAAGATCGCACTGCAACTGCGCGCCCTGCAGGAAGGCGGCTCTTCTGCGGGCCTGGCATATTGCTGGTTTGCCCAAATCGACGAGGACGGCCGGGTATTCTCACTATACCGACCCGATGCCGATGGCCGCGTTCTGCAACGGATGTGCAGAATGAATTTTGTCGGCAACGGAAGTTCGATGCTGATGCGTCGCTCCGCATTCGAGCAGGCGGGACAATTCGATCCTTCCCTGAGGGCCAGGAATGCACAAGGCTGCGAGGACCTTCTCATGTGCCTCAGGATAGCGGAAAGTTACGAATTCCGTGTCGTGCCTCAGCACCTGGTGGGCTATCGGATGACGAACGTCAACATGTCGAGCGATGTCATGCAGATGCTTCGTTCATGTGAAATCGTCCTTGCCGAGTATCGCGAAAAATATCCGCAGTTCGGCAGCGATCTCGATGCGCATCTGGTCGACATGATCCATTGGCTTGCCATCAGAGCCTTGGTCGGCGGGCGGCTGTTCGCAGCCGGCGACCTGCTGAGGAGATACTTCGTCCTGGAACCGCGCACGGCAATTTCCCGCCTGCCCAACATGATCGACATGTACTGCCGGGCCAGGCTGGTTCCTCGCTGGATGAAGGTTGGAGTGAAACGGATGCGAAACAAAAACGCCGAGTTTCGGCGCCTTTATGAAGAGACTATCTGGTGAATGTGAGCGTATTCCTGTTCGCGCGCTTGCAGCGGCTCTTCCGCCACGGGGGTCTGGGTGCACCTCGTGATCTGAGACCTTAAGCGCCGTCTTCGACGAGAGCGGACGGATCAATACTCCTCGGACCTGACTCGCGAAGCTGGCGCGGCGTCGGCGTCTTGAGGGCCACCTGGACTCGCCTTCGAAGCCACTCCGGAGGAAATGGCTGGCAGATGAAAGTCGGATCGGCGTCGAAAAAACGCTCGGAGGTACAGATGGAATGCGGTGAGGTCGGAACCATGCGCTGTTTAACGGCAAGTATTCTTGGCACAAGGCGACACAGCCGCCGCCACAGATCTTGTGCGGACGGCTTTGCGAAGACATGAAACAGCGCGGCCGGATCGATCCGTGTTGCGTGGACAAGCGGAGCGATGGCCGCGCCTGGCGACGTGCGGGCGGCTTCGCTGCCATAATACGCTGAAGCCACGCCATCGGACCAACGAAACAAGAAAGACGCTAGCTTGGGATGTCGCGTGCGGACTGTTTCAAGGACGATCCGGTGCGATGTCAGCATGACGACATACCTGGTCGACATAGAAGATAGTGATCGCCGGTAACCAATCAGATACTCGGGAACGACATCATAATCGCAGATCGCGGCAATGTTGAGCTGCATCTGCAAGTCTTCGGCTCCTTGGGCGCCTGCGGCTCTGAGCGACGGGTCGTATCCCCCGGTTGCCGTAAGAACTGACCGCCTGATTAGTGGTGAACTTGCATTGCCGATAAAATTCTCAACCAGCAGCCAGTTGTGGACGTCCCCGCGGGCGAGAGTTGGCGGGGAGCATTCGATCACCCAATCATCATCATCGATGACCCGATACCATGCGTAGACAAGGCCGAGAGACGGCCGCGACTGAAAGAGGCTGTGCTGCTTTTCCAGCTTTGTCGGGTGCCACACATCATCCGCATCAAGTGGCGCTATAAATTCACCCTTCGCCGCATGAATTGCCAGGTTTCTGGCGACAGCAACCCCTTGGTTCTGCTGTCTCAGAAGAGAAATACGCGGATCACTGGTTGCAAATGCCTCGACGATCTCAGCGGTCCGGTCGGTCGACCCGTCATCGACCACTATGATCTCTAGCTGTTTGAAAGTTTGCGAGGCGGCCGACTGAAGGGTGTGTCGGATGGTCTTTTCCGCATTGTAGGCAGGAATGATGACGGAAACTGCGGGTTGCATATCGAAAAAAGCCTGCTTTTGATGAAGGATGAAAGAAAGACGGGGCGCCACCGGCCTAAATACTAGCATGCTCGAGCGGGATAGTATCAAGCCGCGCCTCTCCCTATGGCTACTTCAATGTCTGAGAATTCGCCCGGTATTCGCACTTACGGCGGCGACACGTGCTAATATGCTGGTTTCAATCCGCCCAAACTTGTGGATGCCTTCATGCTTCCTTTCATTTCGCTCACATCCGTGCCCGTGGCCCCGTGGTCATATTGCCATCAGCTATATGCTTGAACACTCACATGTATCGCGTTTCTGCCGATCGGGATGGCATCCACGATCGGACATGAGCGTGGTTTTTACGGTTCTTGCGGCGGGAGACCGATGGTGATTCCGCGCGTTCTCCTGCAGCTTGGTCGGCTGGTGCGGCGTCGACGCCTGCGCCGTGCTCCCATCATACTGATGTACCATCGCGTTGCAGATATCGCCGTCGATCCGTGGAGCCTAGCTGTCCATCCGGCGAGGTTCGACGAACAAATCGAAGCGCTGACGCGGAGCCGGCAGGTGGTGCATTTGCATGAGCTGTTTGATGTCATCGCACGGGAAAAGCCAGGCAAACCGCTTGCGGTTGTCACGTTTGACGACGGCTATCACGACGTCTACAGCAACGCTCGCCCGATCCTGCAGCGTCACGACTGCCCGATGACGCTGTTTGTTGCGACGGGAGCAATCGGAAGCGGCAGAGAATTCTGGTGGGATGCGCTCACACGCATCTGTCTTGAGACCGCTGAACTGCCTGACCAACTCGACATCACGATCGAGGGAGGCAGGCATCAATGGCTTATCCCGAAGATGGTGGAAAAGGCCGGCCGTGACAAAGTCTACCGGGAGGTGTGGTCGGCGCTCCGAACGCTGCCGTATGAGCGACAGAACGCACACGTCGAAGACATTGCGAAATGGGCGGGCGTTGGTCTCGACGCCAGGCCAGAGCACTGTATTATGACTCCCGCGGAGGTTGGTGACATCAGTGACGACCTGATCACGATCGGCGGTCATACTGTCAGTCATCCCACGCTTCCGGCCCATTCCTTCGCGACCCAGCTTCGCGAGATCGTCGACGGCCGTTCGGCCTGTGAGCAAATGACCGGAAAACGCGCCCTCTCTTTTGCATATCCATTCGGAGACCATGACGCTCTGTCGGTAACTGCCGTCAGGGAAGCGGGATTTGAGTTCGCATGCACGACGCGCGCCGGGTGCGTTGCGCCCGAGGCAGACGTGCTGCGTTTACCTCGATTGTATGTCGGCAACTGGTCAGGGGACGAATTCTTGCGAAAAATCGAGGATCATCTGCTCTGATGAACGCACAGCAGACTACTATTATCACGCCTCGACGCGGCTGGTTTGACCTCGATTTCTGGCACCTGTGGCGCTATCGCGATCTGCTGCTCCTGTTCGCGATGCGCGACATCAAAGTCCGCTACAAGCAGACCTTGCTTGGTCCGGCTTGGCTGATCCTGCAGCCCCTGGCGCTTACCGCAGCCTTGACCACCGTCATCAGCGGTATCGCGGGCATTTCAACCGGTGGCCATCCCGCGCCAATCTTTTATCTGACAGCGCTGGTGCTGTGGTCGTATTTTTCCCAAGTCGTCTCCACCGCGAGCCAAGTCTTCATTGCGAACGGTCATCTTTTCAGCAAGATCTACTTCCCGCGACTCGTCGTTCCCGTGTCGTCGCTGCTGTCGAACAGTGTGGCCCTGGCGATCCAGCTTGGCGTCGCATTGGCTTTCTTGCTCTGGTACCAGCTGACAGGAAAAGTGGACGGGTTGTCGTGGCGCCTCGCGTTCTTTCCGCTGGTGATCATCCAGATCGCGGCATTCTCGTTGGCTGTTGGGCTTTGTCTAGGAGCGTCAACCGCCAAGTACCGCGATACAGCTCATATGACTCCGTTCTTGATTCAGATCTGGCTGTTCGTGACGCCGATCATCTTTCCTTTTTCGGCTATTCCCGAGCAGTACCGGACGCTGACCGGATTTCTGAATCCGCTCGCTGTCATAATTGATGAAGGGCGCTGGTGCTTCTTCGGCACTTCGGCAGTCGGTGCGCCACAAATCGCTGCAGCGCTTGTCATGACCTCGGTCGTGCTGTTCATCGGCGTCGTGATATTTCAACGCGTCGAACGAACGGCCATGGACATGCTGTGAAGAGAAATGACAACCCTTGCGGCCCCGTAGAGAGTGAAGGTCGCCTTTCGTCGGCCGCCGCGCATTCTGCACAACGGGCACGACGCCGATGCCATTGATCTCCGTCATCACGCCTTTCCTCAATGTCGAGCGGTTTCTTCCGGCTGCGATCGAAAGCGTGCGCGCGCAAACCTTCACCGACTGGGAAATGCTTCTCATTGACGACGGATCATTCGACGGGAGCGTTGCAATTGCGGTGGCTGCAGCAACCGGCGATCCGCGAATCCGTTTCATTCGATCGAACGGCCAGCGTCGCGGCGCCGCCGCGGCGCGCAATGCCGGAATTGCGGCCGCGTCGGGCATGTTCTTCACGTTCCTGGATGGCGACGATATATTTGAGCCGGAAAAATTCGAGACGGAACTTGCAATCTTTGATGCGCATCCTCGCGCTAAGGTCCTTTACGGACCGACCCTGTGGTGGTTCCCCGATGAGCCGCACAGGAACTGGACCGACTCGATGCCACACCAATCGGGCCGTCTGCACATGCCGCCCGACCTGCTCGACCAGGTCATCGTGCGCCAGCGGGCTCATGTGCCGTGCATCTGCTCGATCATGGTTCACCACGAAGCTTTGGTAGCGGTGGGCGGCTTCGATGAGGCGTTCGAGCTCTACGAAGACCAGACCCTTCTAGTGAAGCTGCTGTTGCGCTATCCGGTATTCGTGACATCCACGCCCACCGGCCGATACAGGCAGCACCTCGATTCAACATCGGCCAAGGCGACTGCTTCCGGCATCTACGATCGACTGCGCCCGCATGCTGCTCGCATTGGTTTCCTCGAATGGGTTGAGATGCATGCGTCGACCTCGGGATTGATGACGCCGGAGTTGCAGCGAGCGCTCCGCTTCGCATTTGCGCGCTATCCGGCCCAGCGTCGGCCCCTGACACTTCGCGATAGGTTTGACCTCGCCATCGAAGCCGGACGCCGGTTCGCTCGGCGGCTGACGCCACACCGCATCCTGTCGAAGGTGTTCAGGGTGCTGACGAGAGCACGGAAGTAGTGGGCGGGACCGGTGGCGCGGATTGGATCGCGACCGAGCCTGAGATGTCTGATATTAACGATCCCGTTTTAAGTGAATGACAAGTCGCATCGCCTCGCTGGGGGCGACGTGCTAAAACTGACGAGTGTCCATCATTCTGTGCCAAAATTCTGTTTGTGAGGCCTACGGTCGCGTTCGATTTCTGGCAACGAACACCAGCCCGTTGCCTCTCTGCGACGCTAAGGAGAATTTGGCTGTTTCATGATCGCAGTCGTCATAACAACTTACAACCATACTCGCTTTCTCGAGGAAGCCATTCAGAGCTGTCTTCGTCAAAGCCGGCCGATGGATGAAATTATTGTCGTCGACGACGGATCCACCGACAATCCGGCATCGGTTGTCGAGCGTCATCCAGGCGTGAGCTTGATCAGGCAGGACAATTGCGGGCTCGCGGCCGCCCGAAACACCGGACTGGCGGCTTCCAGATCCGATTACATCACCTTTCTGGACGCGGATGATCGTCTCCTTCCGAATGCCATTGAGACGGGCGTGCGAATGCTGGTTGCGCATCCAGATGCGGTTCTCGCGTACGGAGCTCATCGCTTCATCAATGGAAGCGGTGCGATCGAGTCAGACAAGCATCACATCGCGCTTATTGAAGATCCTTATCTTCAGTTACTGCGGACGGGAAACTTCATTGCGATGCATGCGACCGTGGTTTATCGGCGGGAGAGGCTCGCGGCCATGGGCGGGTTCGACGCATCAATGCGGTCCTGCGAAGACTATGAGCTATTCTTGCGAATCGCCCGGCGCGGTTCGATCGTAACGCACGACAATGTCGTCGCCGAGTATCGCATGCACGGCGACAACATGTCGAAGAATCGATCGATGATGCTCGCTGCAGCATTGTCGGTGCTTGACAAGCAGTTGGCAGGCCCGGTTGACGACGATGTGCGTTTTGCAGTCCGCGATGGTAGGCGGTTCTGGAAGACCTACTATACCGGAGAGTTGACTACAGAGGCCTTGCGCGCGATCCGCGCCGAACCCGCCAAAGCGATTCGCATGCTGCGGCAGGCTTTGCAGATGTCGCCGCCGATCACGCTGCAAACGGCGGCATTTAGGATAAAGCGCAAGGTCGGCAGGCATGTGCGACGGCTGCTCGGAGCTTCCGGCGCCGATTGGCGGGCTCCGCGCGTCGGTTCGGTGCGGTTTGGGGATTTCGCACGCACGATGCCGATGAGCCACTCATTTGGATATGATCGCGGCAAGCCAATAGATCGGTATTATATCGAGAATTTCCTACAATTGAATGCGGCCGACATACATGGTCGCGTGCTGGAAATCGGCGACAACAGCTACACGATGCATTTTGGCGGTGCTCATGTCGTCAAGAGCGACGTGCTGCATGTTGATCCCGATGATCCAAACGCGACCATCATAGGCGACCTGTCGCAGCCCGGAGTGCTGCCGTCAAGCGCCTTCGACTGCATCATCCTCACGCAGACACTTCATCTGATCTTCGACATGTCGGCCGCGGTCGCTGCACTGGCCCAAGCACTCAAGCCCGGGGGCGTGCTGCTGCTAACTGTTCCTGGCATCACCCCGGTCGATCGCGGCGAGTGGGGCAGCACGTGGTTCTGGTCATTGACGCAGGCGGCGTTGGCGAAGTTGCTTGCGAAATCCTTCAGCACGGCGAATATGGCGCTCGAAACCCACGGCAACGTCTTTGCGGCAGTTTGTTTTCTCCAGGGACTCGCCAAGGAAGAAGTTTCTGACCAGAAGCTCGACGTCCGGGATACCGCATATCCTATCGTTGTCACGGCGCGCGTCGTGAAGGACGGGCTGACCGCGGATCAACCCGGCAGTCGAACCGCAAATGTTACGGCTTGAGATCGATGACAGAATTGCCAGCCGTTGAGGTCCGAGGACTTTCCAAGCGCTACCGGCGCGGCGCGATCGGCGTGCGCTCATTGCGTGAGGAGGTCGAACAACTGGTCGCGCGTTTGCGCTCGCGAGAAGCTGAAGCTTCCCTCAACGAATTCTTCGCCATCAAGAACATCACTTTTTCCGTTCCGACTGGCACCGTGTGCGGTATCATCGGACGCAACGGCTCGGGAAAGACAACGCTGCTCAAGGTTTTGACCTCGATCACGGCTCCGGATGAGGGCGAGGCAGTGATGCGAGGCCGGATCGGAAGCTTGCTGGAGGTGGGGGCCGGATTCCATCCGGATCTCGACGGGATCGAGAACATCTACCTCAACGGCGCGATCCTCGGCATGAGTAAGGCCGAGATCACGCGTAAGCTAGACCGGATCATCAAATTTGCCGATATCGGCAGCTTTCTCGAAACGCCGGTCAAGCGTTATTCGTCCGGCATGTATGTTCGGCTTGCCTTCGCGATCGCTGCTCATCTGGAGCCGGAGATTCTCGTCGTCGACGAGGTGCTTGCTGTCGGCGATGCTGAATTTCAAAGGAAATGTCTCGGCACGATGAAGAACGTCGCGGGTGAAGGTCGGACCGTGCTGTTCGTGAGCCACAACATGGCCATGGTCCGGCAGCATTGCACAAAAGCGATTTATCTGGACCGCGGCCTTCTGAAGGATTTTGGCGAGGCATCATCGATCATCGATGCGTACCTGTCAAACACCGCCCCGAGCAGCAACGGATCCGAGCGCGTTGGCGATGATGACCTCTGGATGCAAGTGGCTATTGTGCATCCGGGTACGCGCGAGCGCTGCAGCCAGCTCAAGTTTGGCGGCGATTACGATTTTGTGCTGAAGCTGGGCGCGAGGAATTCGTTTCACCGAAGCGTGGTTCATATCCAGATTTTTGATCAGGAAGGCAACTTGATCTCTGTGCTCGAAAGCCTCGCGGAAGGCGTTGGTCAATTTGACATCGTTGGGCAGGCAAAGGTCGTATTCAGCGTGCGATCGTTGGGGTTGTTGCCTGGCACCTATAGCGCTGGAGCGGCTCTCTATGCGTGGGGAGAGGATGACCCGGACCTCGCAAGCGAGAACTTGCTAACGTTCGACGTTGTTGCAGCAACGGTCAATGACTCCTATTGGCCATATCTGAAAGAGCACGGGATTGTGCGACTGTCGCATTCTGCCCAGTTGCATAAGGTGGATTGAAGGCGCGTGGAGAGACGTCGTGGCGAATAAATCTTCGATGTAGTTCAATCCGTCGACCGCGCGACGGCAACGCTGAAATCGCGCGCGCCCTGCAAAGACTGAAGGACAATCCGGGCTTGCGGGAACGCCTCGGTCAGGCATCGCGAAAACGCATAGAGGAAAATTTCTCGCTTGCCGCAGTGGCCGCCGCTCTCGATTGTTTGTTGACCAGGCGGTAGGGCTCTTCAGCAAAAAAAGATCGTCACAACCGGCGGCGATACCAGGCCAGCGCCGTTTCGACGATCCGGTCGATTCCCGATTGCTCAGGCGTCCAGCCGAGTTCCCGGGTCGCCTTGCCGGCCGCGGCTACAAGCGCAGGCGGGTCACCTGCCCTGCGCGGACCGTAGGCCACAGGAAGGCGCGTTCCCGAAGCCCGGCTCACCGCATCGACCAACTCGTTCACCGTCGTTCCGGTTCCGGTGCCGAGATTGTAGACGTGGACTCCCGGATCGCGCAGAAGCTTCTCCCCTGCCAGAACATGCGCACGGGCGAGATCGGTGACGTGGACATAGTCCCGCACCGCCGTTCCGTCCCTTGTGTCGAAGTCGGTGCCATTGATGGTAAAAATCCGACCCGACCTGACCGCCGCCTCGATAGCGAGCGGAATGACATGCGTTTCCGGTTCATGCCGCTCACCGACCTCGCCGTCGGGATCACATCCGGCCGCGTTGAAATACCGAAGCACAACCGCGTTGAGGCCATGGGCATCCGAAAGATTGTCCACCATTCGTTCTACGATGAATTTCGACCATCCATAGGGATTGATGGGCGACTGCGGATGCGTTTCGTCAATCGGAGAACGAATCGGAACGCCGTAAGACGCGCAGGTGCTCGACAAGATCAGCTTGTCGACGCCGATCTTCAGCATTTCCTCGAGCAAGACCAGCGTCCCAAAACTGTTATTCCGGTAGTAGAGTTCCGGGCGCTCGACGGACTCGCCGACATAGGCGTAAGCGGCGAAATGCGCCACCAAATCCGGCCGATACTGGTGCAGCGCTGCTGCCACCGCTGCGACATCGCAAATATCGCCCTCGACAAGCGGTCCCCATTTGACCGCGTCGCGCCAGCCGCGCGAGAGGTTGTCGTACGCAATGACCGACCAACCGGATTCGGCGAATGCCTTGCAACAGTGTGAGCCGATATAGCCCGCCCCGCCAGTGACCAAGACTGTTTTCATTCGGCTGCAGCGGACCGAGCATATCCCGATGAGACCAAGTCTTCGAAATAGGCAATGGTCGTGGCGAGGCCATCGCGCAATGCAATTCTTGGCTTCCAGTTGAGATCGCGCAAGGCACACCCGATATCAGGCTGTCGCTGCCTTGGGTCATCGACGGGCAAAGGTAAAAACCTGATCTTGGATCGGCTTCCGGTAAGTTCGATCACGAGATTGGCAAGTTCGAGCATCGTGAATTCGACCGGGTTGCCGAGATTGATTGGACCGGTAACATCGTCGGCCGTGTGCATCAGGCGAACCAGACCATCGATGAGATCATTGACGTAGCAAAATGAGCGTGTCTGCTGGCCGGTGCCGTACACAGTTATCGGCTTGTTTCGCAGTGCCTGCATGATGAAGTTGGAAATGACGCGGCCGTCGTCCGGACGCATCCTCGGACCGTAAGTGTTGAAGATGCGCGCTACCTTGATCCGCAGACTGTGCTGCCGCCAATAGTCGAAAAACAGGGTTTCGGCACACCGCTTGCCTTCGTCGTAACAGGAACGGGGACCTATCGGATTTACCCTGCCCCAATAGTCCTCGGTCTGCGGGTGAATCTCGGGATCGCCGTAGACTTCAGACGTGGACGCCTGAAGGATCTTTGCGCGAACCCGCTTGGCGAGCCCCAGCATATTGATCGCCCCATGGACGTTGGTCTTTGTCGTCTGGACCGGATCGAACTGATAGTGAACCGGGCTTGCCGGGCAAGCAAGGTTGTATATTTCATCAACTTCTATGTAGAGCGGAAATGTCACGTCGTGGCGAATGATCTCAAAGGATCTGTTGTCGAGCAAATGCGAGACGTTTCTCCGACTTCCTGTGAAGAAATTGTCGACGCATACAACCTCGTGGCCTTCAGCAAGCAACCGCTCGCATAAGAACGATCCCAGAAAACCTGCGCCCCCCGTCACCAAGACTCGCTTTGCCTGCTGCATTTTAGGGATCCTCACGCCAGTTCTTCACGCAATCGAATGCGCAAAGCCCTGAGGCGAGGATAGGAAAAAAATGCTGCGCAGCAAACACAAAATGTTAACGCACTTGAAATAGGCGCGTGAGGTGTGGCGCAAAAATACGCGAAAAAACCGTTCATTCACCCGTTTTGACGGTTTTCGTCCGAACGTCGGCTTGCCGGCAATCGGCATTTGGACGTGAACGCGCTGCGCCGCAGCATGATCGATTGCTAATTAAGGGAGATGGGTCCTGCACAGTCTTGACCCGGCTCTATCACCGCCGATGAACGCCACGCGACTGGGGGTCAAAAGCTGACATATGCGATGTCCACTTTCGACCCCCTGCATCCTCTCTCCGCCGTGCTACGCCGGTTGCAACTCCCTGCGCGGCAGCCGCGGGAAGGCGATCGCCACCGCAACCGCGCCGAGCCCGACCAGGGCCGAGCCGATGAACAGCCAGGAATAGCTGGCATAGGCATCGAACACCATGCCGCCGGCGAGCGGGCCGAAGGCCATGCCGATGCTGGACAGCATGGTCACAGCACCAAACACCGTGCCGAGGATGCGCTGGCCGAAATATTCGCGCGCCAGCACCGCATAGAGCGGCATCACGCCGCCATAGGTGGCGCCGAAGATGACGGCGAGCGTGTAGAATTGACCAAGCTCACTGACGGCGAGATAGGCTGCGATGACCACGGACTGTATCGCCAGACCGGTAATCAGCACCGGCTTGACCCCCAGCCGGTCGGCGAGCACGCCGTATAGAAGCCTGCCGCCCAGGCCCGCCAGGCCCTCGATGCTGTAGATGCTGACCGCCGCCATCGGCGCTATGCCGCACAGCATCGCATAGCTCACCATGTGGAAGATTGGCCCGGAATGCGCCGCACAGCAGGCAAAGAAGGTCAGTGCCAGAACGATGAATTGCGGCGAGCGCAGCGCCTGCGGAACCGACATGCCTGTATCGTCGGCGGCAAGAGCGGAGGCAGCGTCACTAGCGACAGGCTTGGGCGGCTGACGCACCAGCAATGCGGCCGGCACCAGCAGCGCCCACGCCGCGACGCCGATGACAAACATGGCGGTGCGCCAGTCATAGGCCGAGATCAGCCAGCGCGCGAAGGGCGAGATCGTCATGGGTGCCACGCCCATGCCGGCCGAAACCAGCGAAACGGCAAGGGAGCGGTTCTTGTCAAACCAGGCCGTGGTCAGCGCGATCATCGGCGCAAAGAAGGCGCTTGCCGCGAGGCCGACGAGCACGCCATAGGTGATCTGGAAGACAAGCAGCGAGCCGGTGCGGCTGGCCAGTGCCAACGCCAGCCCGAGCAGCACCGCACCTGTCATCACGACAATGCGAGCGCCGTAGCGATCGTAAATGGCGCCCCAGGCGAAGCCGCCGAGGCCCATTACCAGGAAGTTCAGCGTCATCGCGCTCGATATGCCGGCGCGCGACCAATCTGTGTCGAGCGCCATCGGTTCGAGGAAGATCGCCAGCGAAAACATCGCCCCGAGGGCGACACAGGTCATCAGGGCGCCAGCCGCGACGATGACCCAACGATAGGAAATGCGCATATTTTGCTCCCGAGATCGTTTGGACACGGCGCGACTTCTTTCGAGCTTCGTCACACCGCTTGCGTCCGAAGGACGATGGCGACATTTCGAATCCTACAATCCGGTTGCATTTTTTATCCAGTCAGGAAATCGCGCCACTCAATTGCTCCATTGCATTGACCGTGCACCGCCCTGAGCTAGATTTCCAACCTGGCGATCAGGAGCTAACAGGCATGGAACTTCATCGCGGCCGTCTCATCGACCACGTCCAGCTGGTGGTCAGGGATCTCAAGGCCAGCCGCCGCTTCTACGAGGCGGTTTTCAAGGTGCTCGATGTTCCCATCGGCGGCACCGCCGAGGATTATTTCTGGGCCGACGAGCTGTTCGTCTCCAGCATCGACAGCCGGGCGGCCAGCGGACAACTAACGGGGCGCCACCACCTTGCCTTCCAGGCAAAGGACCGCGCGATGGTCGACGCCTTCTATAAGGCCGGCCTCGACGGCGGCGGCACGGACAATGGCGTACCGGGCGAGCGGCAGCATTACCATCCCGGTTACTATGCCGCCTTCCTGCTCGATCCCGACGGCAACAACATCGAGGCCGTATTTCACGGGCCAGCCAACCGCAGTACCGCTTCGGTGAAGATTACGTTCTGATGACCGGGTGACCCGGGCAATATCTTGCTTGCGACGGCGTCGGATCGACTGCGTGTGCCATCCCGCCCGCCCTATCGCGTCAGCGCCGCCATCTGGTTCGCCAGGAAATCGACGAACAGCCGGGCGCGGATCGGTAGCTGTCGCCCATACGCATGGACGATGTGCACCGGCATGGTCGGCATCGCCACCTCGGGCAGGATGCGGACCAGGCGGCCGGTGTCGAGATCGTCCTGCACGGCAAACTGCATCAGATGCGCGATGCCGGCTCCGGCAAGCGCCGCTTGCCGGATGGCGCCGCCGTCATCGGTATCGAGCCGCCCGTTCGGCACGATTGTCGTGCCGTCGGCGAAGGTGACCGGATAAGGCCGGCCGGCCATCTGATAGCGGATGAAGTCGTGGCTCTGCAACGCCTCGATCGAGGCCGGCCGGCCACGCTGTTCGACATAGGCCGGCGAGGCCACCAGCACGATCGGCAGATTGGCGATCTTGCGCGCGATGAGCCCGGTGTCCGACAGCGCCCCCATGCGCACCGCGACGTCATAGCCTTCGCGGATTAGGTCGGCGTGGCGGTCGGTAACGCTGAGTTCCAGTTTCACCTCGCTGTGCTGAGCCAGGAACGCTCGCGCCCAAGAGGCGATCAGGCCGCGCCCGAGTTCCACGGATGCCGTGACGCGCAACAGGCCGCGCGCTGTATCGGCCATCTGGACGATGTCCTCGGCATCATCGAGCGCTCTGAGCAAAGGCGCGATCCGCTCGTAATAGGCGAGGCCTTCGCTGGTCAGGCCCAGCCGGCGCGTCGAGCGCTGGATCAGCCTGACGCCCAGCCGGCGCTCGAGCCGCGCCACGCTCTTCGACACCGCCGAGGGGCTGGAGCCGACCAGCCGGCTGGCGGCATGGAACGAGCCCGCATCGACCGTGCGCACGAAGGCGACGAGACCGGCGGTCTTTTCGAGGATGGTGGTCATTCAAGAATTCCAGGCACGAAAGAACCGATCGAGGCTATCCTAATACGCTATCCGATCACTATTAAATACCGCTCATCATTAGCAAAGGAGAAATTTGATGAGCAAGCTGAACGGCAAGGTCGCCATCGTCACCGGCGCCTCCAAGGGTATCGGCGCCGGCATCGCCAAGGGCCTTGCAGCGGCCGGTGCCGCCGTCGTCGTCAACTATGCCTCGTCGCGGGAAGGCGCCGACCGCGTCGTTGCCGCGATCAAGGACGCAGGCGGCCGAGCCGTCGCCGTCCACGGTGATGTGTCGCAAGCGGCTGACGTGCGCCGCCTGTTCGAGGCGGCCAAATCGTCGTTCGGCGCGGTGGACATACTGGTCAACAATGCCGGCGTGTTCGCGTTCGAACCGCTGGAAGCCGTGACCGAGGCCGAGTTCCACCGCGAGTTCGACACCAATGTACTGGGCACCATCCTGGCCATCCGGGAAGCGGTGAACCATTTCGGCACCAGAGGCGGCAGCGTGATCAACATCAGCTCGGTCGCCAGCCTCAACCCGCAGCCGAACTCGCTGGTCTACGCCGCCACCAAGGGCGCGGTGGATTCGATCACGCTGTCCATGTCGCGGGAGCTCGGCGCCCGCAACATCCGCGTCAACGCCATCGCCCCGGGCGGTGTCGACACCGAAGGCCTGAAGCGGATTGGCATCGTCGGCAGCGAGTTCGAGAAGCAGGTCATCGCCATGACCCCGCTCGGCCGCTTCGGACAGCCCGACGACATCGCCCGCATCGCAGTGTTCCTCGCCTCCGACGAGGCATCGTGGCTGACCGGCGAGCGCATCACCGCCTCGGGCGGTTGGCGGTAGGGATAGAGGGCGCGGCCGCCGTTTCACGGACCATGCCCCACGCAGCGCGACGTCGATAAAACACTGCAATCGATGACGGGAGCGATCTAAGACCTATGTTGCGTCGAGGGAGGCGCGCCGTGCGGTATCGATGACGGCGAGAAGCCAGGGAGATAACGGATGACGGACGACGAAAGGGCAATCCGAAAGCTGGTCGAGACGTGGATGGATGCGAGCAAGCGTGGAGACACCGCGACCGTCCTCAGCTTGATGACGGACGACGCGATCTTCATGGTTCCCGGCCGGGAGCCCTTCGACAAGGAGATCTTCGCGGCGGCCGCGCAGGAGATGGCCGGCGTTCATGTCGACGGCACGAACGAGATCGTTGAACTACAGCTTCTCGGCGACTGGGCCTTCATGCGCGGTCGTATCGATATGACCGCGACGCCGCCGAACGGGAAGCCGGTGCGTCAATCGGGATATACGCTGACGCTCCTGCGCAAGGAGGCTGACGGTGAGTGGCGGCTGGCCCGCGACGCGAACCTGCTGACCGCGCAAGGCTAGAGCCGGTCTCCGGCATCTCTGCGCCGGACGCGCGCCAGGGGAAGCGATAAGATGGCAAAGATGCGACGCAGGTCGCCCTGAACAGCATTCCCCTCCTCCACCTGATCACACCGGCAAGAGGGCGTTCGGCTTGACATCGGCGATGGAGGCGAAAGTGTGCGTTTCGCGCACGCCGGGCAGTGGCAGGATGACCCGCTGCAGGAAATCCTGGAACACCGCCATATCGGCGATCCGCGCCTTGACCAGATAATCGAAACCGCCAACCACCATGTGGCACTCCAGAACCTCCGGAGCTTTCGCCACGGCTTCGGCGAAGCGGTCAAAGACGTGCGGCGCCGTGTGATCAAGCCGGACCTCGATGAACATCAGCGTTCCCCGGCCGACCTTGCGCGGATCGAGCATGGCCCGGACCGCGGTGATGAACCCGTCGCGGAACAGGCGCTTCACCCGCTGGCTGGTTCCGGTCGGCGACAGCCCGACACGCCCGGCAAGATCAAGCGTCGTCCGGCGCCCGTCCTCCTGCAGCAGCCGGAGCAGGCTGCGGTCTATCTGGTCGAGGTCGCCCATTTCACAATCCACGCTATTTCAGGGATTTGTGTGCCGATTTCACGCAGACTGGTCAAAATCAACGTATTTCATCACATGAAACCTCGCAATAGCCTGCGCTTCCCTCACCCGCTCAAAGCAAATGTGGTGAGCCGATTTCGACGAACACAGGGGTGCAGGATGACCAAGGAAGCGTTCAGCCCAGCCGGCAAGAGTGCGGCGGAAATCAGCAAGGGAGTGACCGAGATCCTGGTGCTGAGCGAAGCCGACGTGATGACGTGCATCGACCTCAGCCAGCTTCTCGATGTTCTGGAAGACGGCTTCAAGGCGCTGTCACAAGGCAAGGTCGTCAATCCACCCCGACCACAACTCGACATCCCCGGGGCCGGCTACAGCCTCGCCATGCCGGCCTGGATGGAGGGCATGAACCTGACCGTCAAGATCGTCAACGTCTTCGAAGGCAACCTGGCAATCGGCCTGCCCAGCCACCTCGCCACCATCAGCCTGTTCGATCCGCTATCCGGCCTGCCGGTCTGCATCATGGACGGCACCTTCATAACCGCGGTGCGAACCTCCGGCTCCGCCGTGCTGTCGGTGCGCGCGCTTGCGCGCCGGGATGCCAGGATAGCGACGGTGGTCGGCGCCGGCGTGCAGGCCAACCAGCACCTGCATCTGTTGCCGCTGGTGCGCGACTTTGCCGAAATCCGCGTCACCTCGAAGAGCTTCGACGATGCAGCAGCGCTTGCCCGGCTGCATCCGTCGGTGGTGGCGGTCGCCGACCTCGAGGCGGCGGTGCGCAGTTCCGACGTGGTGTGCCTGGCGACCCACTCCTACCAGCCGGTGATCGACGCAGGCTGGGTCCAGCCGGGCACGCATGTCTCGTCGGTCGGGGTGGCGCCGCCCGGCGGAGAAATGCCGATCGAGCTCATCGGCAAATCCAGTCTTTTTGTCGAAACCAAGGATGCGTTCAAACCGACCCCGGTCGGTTCTTGCGAGCTTGCCGGCTTCGACCCGGATTTCGGCACCGAGCTTGGCGCCATGCTGCTCGACCGCGCGCCGGGTCGCGTTTCGAATCAACAGATCACCACCTACAAGGCGATGGGCATTGCGATGGAAGACATGGTCGCCGCCGATCTCGCCTATCGTTGCGCCAAGCGTCTGCGCACGGGAAAGCTTTTCGTGCTGTAGGCGCGTGCCGCGAGCCAGACGGGATCGACGTTGCTGACAATGGCGCTTTCGCGGAAGCGGCCGGGCTAAAGGCCGGCGCCCTCAGGCCGGCTCGCGCTTCAGCGCCTGTGCCATGCAGTGGATGCCGCCGCCGGTCTTCGAGATCTCGCTCATGTCGACCGCCGCGACGTCGAAGCCGCGCGCCTTGAGCTGGCCGATCAGCGTCTGGCTCGAGGTCGGCGCGATCACCCGGTCCTTGCCCAGCGACATGAAGTTGCAGCCGAGCGCCATCGTGTCCTGGAACGGCACGTCGATGATCTCGTGGCCCTTGCCCTTCAGCCAGTCGACGATGCCCGGCTCGGTGCAGGCGAGGCAGACGGCGGTCAGTTTCTCGGCGATCGGCACCACCATCAGATCGATATGGACATAATATTCGTCGATGAAGGCGATGCGGGTCTCCCAGCCCTCCTTGTCGAACCAGGCCTGGACCTGGCGGGCGCCCTCCTCCTGGGTGCGGGCGCCGCCGCAGCCGATCAGCACCACGCCGTCCTCGATGACGTTGAAATCGCCGCCCTCGAAGGTGCCTGCGGTGATCATGTCGTAGATCGGGATACCGAGCTTCTCATAGGTGCGGATCGCCGCATAGTTCTCGCCGCGCCGCCACCATTGGGACATGGCGGTGATAATGGCGCCATACGGCGTCATGACGCTGGAATCGCGCGAATAGACCTGCATCGGCAATTCCGGCGTCGGCTCGTGCCAGTGGATGTTGACGCCGAAATGCTCGTAGGCGGCGACCAGATCCTTGTGCTGCGCCTGCGCGATCTGGATGTTGCACGGCGCCTCGCGCAAATGCTTGCGCGACAGCGAGCTGGTCGAGAGGTGGCGCAGGAAATTCGGCGAACCGAGCAGCACGTCGGTCAGGACGTCGGTCTCGTTGGCGAAGCCCCAGACGGTCAGCGGCTTGGTGCCACCGGCCGGATTGCGGCGCTGCAGTGAAAACGGCTCGGTGACGATGCGATCATGGACGGTCATGGGGTTCTCCTGGCTTGAATGATCACGCGGCTTGATTGCTTGGTATCCACCAGTCCCTTCCGCGCGGGGTGGTGACATATTCCGGCCAGCGGAAATGGATCGGCGGTTCGTAGTCGCAGAGCGGCGCGAGCCAATTGCTGCCACCAATGCCGCCGCCGGTGCGGCTGACGAATTCGTCCATCGCGGCTTCGCGGGCGGCCTTGTCTTCCAGCAGGCGAAGTGCCGCCAGGGCGATCGTCTTCGCGGTGCAGGTAACCATCGGATCGATGGTGGCTGAAATGCCGCCCAGCGCGTTCATCGCCCAGGACGGATACGCCTGGCCGTTCTCGGACCGCAGCGCCGGCCGGGCGACATAGAACCGCGCCGTTGGCGCGTGCCACGACATGTCGGTGTAATCGTCGGAGGTCGAATTGAGTTGCGATGGCGGCAGGTCGCGGCGCAGCAACGCCTCCGCCTCCTCAGGCGCGATCAGTTGCTCCAACTCGGCGATAAACGGCTCATCGGTCGCCGCGCCGCCGGCATTGACCTGGATTTCGCGCGCGATCGTCTTGGCCGTCTCGTCCCAGCGCGGCGGCCCGACCTTCGACAGCGCCTCGTAGGCAATCATTGCCATGGCGTGGTTAGCCAGCCCCGGCCGCGACTTCGACACCCAGTGCCGCTCGTAGCGGCAGCCGCTCATTTTCGCGGCGGCTTCGGCATTGCGGTCGAGCACGGCGGTCACCTGCTCGGCCATGGCAAGCGTCGGCACGCGGATCATGTACTGGATCTCGGCCAGACCCGCCGGCAGATTGTCGGCGGTCGCCTGCCCTGCCGTCAGGACCGCTTCGCTGATCGACCAGCCGCCCTGATGCGGCAGCATGGAATCGCGCAGCGCCTTGGAGGCCATGTACATCATCATGAGCGCGTCGTTGGCGCCGGGCGCCCTCACCGCCGAATGCGCCTGCGGAATCGGCGCGCCATCGCATGCGCGAACCCAATTTTCGGGTTCGTCGCACACAAAGCGGTAGATCATCGCGTAGGCCGCTCCGCAATGTGTGTCCCAGCGCGCCGTGTTGCAGAGCGGCAGCATGTAGAAGGGATGGAAGGAGATCATGCCGGCGAGCCCATCATAGTAGCCCTTTGCCGCATGGATCGGCTTCGATCCTCGCACTTTCTCCGCCGGCTCGCCGGTGAAACGCAGCGTGCCCGATATGCCGTGGCGCTGCATCGCCGCCTTGGCCGCCAGCAGACCGCCGAGGCTGGCAATGCCCAGCCCCGAATGCGGATCGGTGTGGCCGCCGGCCTCAGCGCCTAGACCCGGACGCGGTCGCTTGACGGTCGCCGCATCCTGGCAATTGCCGGGTACCGCGTCATACTCGGCATACATGCCGATGGTCGGCCCGGCGCCGTTGGTCCAGTGGGCGCAGAAGGCGGTGGGCATGCCGCCGGAGCCTTCCTCGACCGAAAAGCCCTCGTGCTTCAGATGCTCGACATACCAGGCGGCCGACTGGTATTCGCGCCAGGCGGTCTCGCCGAAATCGAAGATCGTCCGCGTCCACGCCGACAGCGACGGCTGGATATCGTCGAGACAGGCAAGCGCGGTTGCTTGGGCCGAGGTGGTCACCGGTTCCTCCATGGGTGAAAGAAAGCAGTGAAGCGCCTCGCCAAAAAGTGATATGTTTTCCCGGCTCATGCAAATTCGGTTCACCTCTTGAGAATTCCATCGACGCAGGCGCTGCGCGCCCTCGACAGTTTTGCCCGCCACGGCAGCGTCTGGCGCGCCGCGGACGAACTGCATCTGACCCGCAGCGCCGTCAGCCATCAGCTTCGCCTGCTCGAACGCGATCTCGGCTTCGATCTGCTCGAGCGAATCGGCAAGGGCGTGGCGTTGACGCCGCGCGGCCAACGCTATGCCAGTGACGTGCGCAAGGCGCTGACGGTGCTGGGCGATGCGGTAACGGGCCATGCCGGCACCGGCGTCGGCGGCTCGTTCAGCGTCAGCTGCACGCCGGGCTTCGCCTCGCTGTTCCTGTGTACTCACATTGGCGAATTCCGGCAGATGTACCCCGATGTCGCGCTGCGTATCCTGACGCCGCGGCGGCTGGACGATGTCAGCAATGCCGAAGCCGACGCCTTCATCGCCTTCGGCGTCGGCAACTGGCCGAACCGCTCCGTCGAGCTGTTGTGCGAAATCTCGTTCACGCCGCTGTGCAGCCCGACCCTGCTCAACAAGATCGGCGGCTTTTCCAAGCCCGCCGACGTGCTGCGCGCCAATCTCCTGCATCTCGGCGACACCGAGGACTGGGGGCGCTGGCTGGCGCTGTCGAAGGTCGAGAATCCCGACATCGAGGGCGGCATCTTCTTTTCCGACATGAACCTGGTCTTTTCGGCGGCGATCGCCGGCCAAGGCATCGCCATGGGCGACGAGCTGACCAGCCGCCGGGCGCTGAGCGAAGGCCGGCTGGTCCGCCCGTTCGACATCGCGATCAGTTCGCCGCGCTCCTATTTTCTCGTTTCCGAACATGCCAAGGCGGCGCATCCGGTGCTGAATGTTTTCAGTGCATGGTTGCGGTCGAAGCTGTCGGAGAACCAGCGTTAATCTCCCCCCTTGAGGGGGAGATGGCCGCGAAGCGGCCAGAGGGGGTCGCTTCGGCTGGGCTCGGCCCGGTCTGCTTTCAAAGAAAGAGGAAGTCGCCACTCCACGCGAGACGACCCCCTCTGTCGCCTTTGGCGACATCTCCCCCTCGAGGGGGGGAGATTGGCGCCATAGATGAATCAAATTTGCCGGTCAGGCGAAAACTATTCGGTTGCGGTGAGCCGCCGCCCTGCCTACGATTTCAATCAGCATTGAGGACAAAGGCAGGATGCAGCAACCCGGCCGTGCCGCAGAGATCAAGGCAATCGGGATCGGCAAGAGCTTCGGCTCGTTCCGTGCGCTGGACGACCTGACGCTCGATATCGGCCGCGGCGAGTTCCTGACCCTGCTCGGGCCGTCAGGTTCGGGCAAGACCACCTTCCTGATGATCCTTGCCGGTTTCGTGCAGCCGACCGACGGTCGCCTGTTCAGCGACGGCGTCGACATCACCGAGCGGCCGGCCGAGCAGCGCGCCGCCGGCATGGTTTTCCAGGGCTACGCCCTTTTCCCGCATATGAGCGTCGAGGCCAACATCGCCTTCCCGCTCAAGGTGCGCAAGAAATCGGCGGCCGACATCAAGCGACGCATCAGTGAGATGATCGAGCGCGTCGGGCTGAAGGGTCACGAGAAGAAACTGCCGTCGCAATTGTCCGGCGGCCAGCAGCAGCGCGTCGCGCTGGCGCGTGCCTTGGTGTTCGAGCCGGGCGTGCTTTTGCTCGACGAGCCGTTCTCGGCGCTCGACAAGGGCCTGCGCGGCCAGATGCAGGCCGAGATGAAGCGGCTGCACCAGGAAACCGGCACCACCTTCGTCTTCGTCACCCATGACCAGAGCGAGGCGCTGGCGCTGTCGTCGCGCGTCGCCATCTTCAACCACGGCAAGTTGCTGCAGGTCGGCGCGCCTGACGAGGTCTACGACCGGCCGGCCAACCGCTTCGTCGCCGAGTTCCTCGGCGAGATCAACATGCTGCCGCTGAAGGACGTGCGCAATGCCGACAACGGCGCCACCGGCCTGTGCGAAGACCGCACCATCACGCTACGCGGCAATGCAAGCGCCGTCGGCAGCAACGCCATCCTGGCGATCCGGCCCGAATACATGTCGATCGCGCCCGAAGCGACAGCCGGCGAGAACGGCATCGCCGCGACTGCGGTCGCCTCGACCTATCTCGGCGCTGCGACACGGCTCGATCTCACGACGCGCCAGGGTGCCAAGGTGACGGTCTCGGTGCCGAACGAGGTCGCCGCTTCGGCACTCGGCAAGGGCAATTCCGTGTGGCTGACATGGCCGGCGGAAAAAGGTTTCCTCCTTCCGGATGGAGGACAATGACGATCGGTGTGGCGAAGCTGAAATCGCCAGGCTGACTTTCGGGAAATATCAACGACAAAAAGGGGAACTGACATGACCAGCAATTCAAAGATGAGCGAAACCAAGAAACACTCGATCGAGACGCTCTCCGCCAGGGCCGCGCGCGGCGAGATCTCGCGCCGGCAGTTCACGCAACTGGCCGCACTCGTGCTGGCCGGGACGCCGATGCTGCTGCGCTCGACCGGCGCCTTCGCGCAAGCCAAGGAACTGGTCCTGGTCAACTGGGGTGGTGACGCCATCACCGCCTATGACGCGGCCTATGGCCAGGCCTTCA
This sequence comes from Mesorhizobium sp. WSM4849, assembly GCF_055811385.1. NCBI lineage: Bacteria > Pseudomonadati > Pseudomonadota > Alphaproteobacteria > Hyphomicrobiales > Phyllobacteriaceae > Mesorhizobium > Mesorhizobium sp. WSM4849. Next base: position 30,838 of record NZ_JBVVPW010000024.1, on the reverse strand, counting down.
CCAAGGAGACCGGCATCACCGTCAAGATGGATGGCTCCGGCCCGACCGAGGGCGCGATCGCGGCGCAGTTCAAGAGCGGCGCCCCGACCTGGGACCTGGTCGACGTCGACCCGTTCTCGGCCATCACTCTCGGCGCGCAAGGCATGCTCGAACCGATCGACTATTCGATCGTCGACAAGAAGAAGATGCGCGAGGGCTTCGGCTGGGAGCACGCCGCCTCGACCTATTTCTTCTCCTATGTCATCGCCTATGATTCCGAAAAATTCGGCAGCCAGGCACCAACCGGCATGGCCGACTTCTTCGATGTGACGAAATTCCCCGGCAAGCGCTCGCTCTACAAATGGGGCGTGTCGAGCTGGGAAGCGGCACTGCTCGCCGACGGCATCGCGCCGGCCTCGCTCTACCCGCTCGACCTCAAGCGCGCGCATGACAAGATCGCCGCCTTCAAGGAGAATGTCGTCGCCTATTGGGGCGGCGGCGCCGAAAGCCAGAGCGTGCTGCTCGACGGCGAGGCTTCGATGGCGATCGTCTGGTCGACCCGCGCCTCACTGATCGAGCAGGATTCCGGCGGCAAGATCAAGTTCATCTGGGACCAGGGCCTGATCTCGCCCGGCGCGCTCGCCGTGCTCAAGGGCAATCCCGGCGGCAAGGACGCAGCGATGAAGTTCATCGCCAGCGCCCAGGATCCGGAAAAGCAGCTGATCATGTTCGACAAGCTCGGCCAGGGTCCGGCCAATCCGGCGACCGACGCGCTGATCCCCGCCGACAAGAAGCGCATCAATCCCGTCGACCCCGAGAACATGAAGAAGCAGATACCGCTCGACATGGAATGGTACGCCAAGAACTACGGGGCCGCTCTCGACGAATACACGAAGATCATCTCCGCCTGATAGACCGGGATAACCGGGGCCGAGATGAAAGCATATCTCTCCGACAGGATGGGCGCGGCGCTGTTGATGGCGCCGCTGCTCTTCTTCCTGGCCGCCGCCTATGCCTGGCCATTCTTCGGCGTCGTCAACTGGAGCTTCACCCTGCCCGAGCCGGGGCTCGGGCAATATGGCACGCTGTTAAGCGACCCGCTGGTTCAGTCGGTGTTTGTCCGCACGCTGCGCATCGCCGCAATCGTCACAATTGTTTCGGTTGCCGCCGCCTACGCCATCACCGTGGTGTGGGTGCGCGGCACGCCGGCGCAGCGCGTGATCGCCGAGTTCTGCATCCTGGTGCCGTTCTGGATCTCGGTGCTGACGCGCGCCTTCGGCTGGGTGGCGCTGCTTTCCAATCGCGGCCTGTTCAACACCTGGCTGCAGGCGATCGGCTTCATCTCAGAACCGCTGACACTGGTACGCAACGAATTCGGCGTCATCGTCGGCATGACGCATTTCCTTATCCCCTTCGCCGTGTTTCCACTGGCGTCTTCAATGCGCAGCCTCGACGACCGCGTGTTGCTGGCGGCGCGCGGGCTCGGCTCCAGCCGCATGCGCACCTTCTGGTCGGTCTTCGTGCCGATGACGCGGTCGGGCATCATCGGCTCGGCGCTCATCGTCTTCGTCTTTTCGCTGGGCTTCTTCGTGACGCCTGCGATCCTCGGCGGCGGCCGCAGCGTTATGGTCGCCGAGCTGATCTATCTCCGCATCTTCCAGAGCCCGGACTGGGGCCTGGGGGCGGCGATCAGCGTCGTGCTGGTGCTGTTCGTCGGCGCGCTGATGGCGCTGGTGTTCCGCTATGTCAGACCGAAGCAGCTAATCTGATGCCGACCTACCGCCCCGGCCCCGTCTCGCTGGTCCTCGCCGCCCTGGTTGCGCTGTTCCTGCTGTTGCCGCTGCTTGCCGTGATCCCCGTGTCGCTGACGCCGACCCGCATGCTGGCAATGCCGTCCGGCGAATTGTCGCTGCGCCACTACCGGGCGCTGATCGAGGATCCGCGCTGGATTAACTCGATCCTGCTCTCGATCAGGATCGGCGTCGTCAGCAGCGCCTTCTCCACCGTGCTGGCGCTCTGCTTCAGCCTTGGCGTGTGGATGTTCCAGCCACGCTTCACCGCCGCACTTGTCGGCTTCGTGCTGCTGCCGATGGTGGTGCCGCCGGTGGTCTCGGCGATCACGCTCTACTTCCTGCTGACCTCGATCTCCGGTGTCAGCTCGTTCTTCGGCTATGACACCTGGCTCGGTGTCGCCATGGCGCATGCGGTGATGACGGTGCCCTTCGCCACGGTGCTGATCCTGGTGTCGCTCAGCCAGTTCGACCGGCGCATCGACCTTGCAGCGCGCGGTCTCGGCGCCACGGTATGGGAGCGCGCCACGCGCATCATCATGCCCAACATCAAATTCGGCATCGTCACCGCAGCCCTGCTGTCCTTCGTGCTGTCATGGGAAGAGATCGGCGTCACCCTGTTCATCACCTCGGTCAACGCCATCACGCTACCCAGGCTGATGTGGATGGGCCTGCGCGACAACATCGACCCGGCGATTGCCGCACTCTCGGTGATCCTGATCATCATCACGGTGCTGGTGCTCGCGGCGCGCAGCCTTGTGGTCAGGCTGCGCCGGGCGCATTAGGGCAGAAGCGTGCCTGCCCTACCCGGGTCGGCATGCACCGCAAGGCCATTGCGTTCGTTGCGTTGGAACGGGACGCCCACCGACTCCTGGCGGCGGAGCGCCGCCTTCACGCCATGGTGACAGGCGCGAATGAAACCTTGCGCCACGATGTGCGTTTTGGTGGGTTCAACTCATCAAAGGTTCCACCATGAACCAAGGATGGTTTTCCAAGCCGGTTGCGGTTTCGGTCGGCATCACGGGAGCGATCCGACATATTTCCAACGCGCAACAGGCCGTCGAATTGCTGACAGGCCAGTGGCGCGACGCCGGCAGTCTGCAACACAGCTCAGCGCTGCGCGCATGCCGCCGGGCCATGAGCGGCGATGTTACAACCGAAGCCGCAAGAGATGCCTTTGTCGGTGCCGCGCGGGAGGCGCATGTTCTGGTCGAGTGAGCGGCCGAACAGAGCCGGATAGATGGCGGGCCATACTAAGGCAGCTACCCCATGGCGTGGCGGATGGTCTTGGACAGACGGCTGAGGAATGCCGGCCTCGACGAGGCGTCAAGCTTCCAAGACAGCACCGCGGTCGCCATTTTCCGCGGCAACACCCCGACCGATAGGAACCAGGCGGCAAGGACGGCGCGCCGGCGCAGGGACGCCGTCATTTCGAGGCTGGCCACGGCGCCCGCCGCCCCGAGCGCCAGCCGGGAATCATTGGCCACGGGGTGCTGGCGCTTGTCTGCGCACAGCGACGCCAGCCGCTCTTCCAGATGGACCGGATCGTGGCGGACAGCCTCCGACGGCACAATTGTCAGGCCGATCCCGGAAGCATGGTCCGACAGCGCCTGCATGCGGCGGAAATCGTGGGTTACCCTCCAGCGTGCCCGCTCGGCGAGCTTTTCACCGAAGACCGAATGGTTGGCGCCGTGGATCCGGTAGGCGCCGAGGCATTCGTCGATGGACTGGACGTGCCCGTAAAGCGGCGCCAGCGTTGCAAGATAGCCATCGGCTCCCTGGCGGAACTCCGGCTCGGGAATCGGCATGATCGATTCCAGGGTTGAGCGGTCAAAGGCCAGCCCGCTGGTCACAGTCGTCTGATAGCGGCCCTTGTGCAGGAGTTTCGGCATGACGTCGCCGCTGTCGAAAGGCAGTTCGGGCGGCGGAAAGACATCCTTGATGCGTTGTCGTTCGTCGACGATATGCAACCTGGACTGCACCTGGGCGGTTGCCGCGTCCCAGGTGTCGACGATCCTGGAAATGGCGGTCGGATAGAGAAAGTCGTCGGCGTCGAGGAACAGGACGATCTTGCCCGAGCTTGCCGCAAAGCCGGTGTTGAAAGCGGCGGCATGCCCGCCATTTTGCGCTCGCGGGCAGGCGAGGATCCTGTCCCCATATGATTTCATGATTGTCGTCGAATTGTCCTGCGATGCATCGTCGACGACGATGACTTCGACATCCGCGTAGTCCTGCTCCAGGGCGCTGTCGATGCTGCGTTTGAGGAAACGCGCGTAATTGTAGTTCGGGATGATGATGGATACCGGAATCCTCGGGACAGACTGCATCGCATTTGACCTCGCATCTTGCTTTGGTTTCGGCAAAATCCCGCGCACGGGCCTGCCCCCTCTTCAAGTGCCCGACGAGTTTCCTGAGGAAAAGCCTGCGGCTTTCCATCAGGAGACGGGCTCGCTTTGCGACTTCGTACTGAGGCCGCCATGCCTTCGAGGGCTGCCGCCTTGGTCAAGGTTGTGGTCGGCGGCAGCAAAAGCTCCGACGGTTTTCGGCCGGTCGCAACCGAGCCCGACGGAAATGTCTCGCCCTTCGGTCGCGATCAGGTCGGGATCGAGGTGGACGGGCGCCTTGAAGGCATGGCGGATACTGACCTTCAAATACGGCTGGAACAAGCCCCGCACCAAGAACAAGACTCACAAGTCTGTTACATCTGAGGCAGCGCGCAGCGGCGTGGACTGTGGATAATCGCAGATGTTGGAGGTTGGCGGCGGCTATACCGAAGCCGGCGGCAGCCGGGCTTCGGTATATGACCGTGCAGCCTGAACGTCAGGCTGCCTGCAGCCCCGGCAACGACAGATCGGCTTCCTCCGGCAAGTCGCCGGCCATCGCGGCGGCAAACTTGGTCTGGTCGAGTTCCCCTTCCCAGCGCGCCACGACCACGGTCGCCACCGCATTGCCGACGAAGTTGGTCAGTGCCCGGCACTCCGACATGAAGCGGTCGACGCCGAGGATCAGCGCCATGCCGGCGAGAGGCACGGTGGGAACTACCGAAAGCGTCGCAGCAAGCGTGATGAAGCCGGCACCGGTGATGCCGGCGGCACCCTTGGAGCTCAGCATGGCGACGGCGAGCAGCAGGATCTGGTCGCCGAAGGTGAGCGGCGTGTCTGTCGCCTGCGCGATGAACAGCGCGGCCAGCGTCATGTAGATGTTGGTGCCGTCGAGGTTGAAGGAATAGCCGGTCGGGACGACCAGGCCGACCACCGAGCGGTTGCAGCCCGCGCGCTCCATCTTGGCCATCAGGCCCGGCAGTGCCGCTTCCGAGGACGAGGTGCCGAGCACCAGCAGCAGCTCTTCCTTGATGTAGCGGATCAGCGCCAGGATCGAGAAGCCGTTGTAGCGGGCGACCGCGCCGAGCACCACCAGCACGAACAGCAGCGCGGTCAGGTAGAATGTGCCGATCAGCATGGCGAGGTTGGCGATCGAGCCGATGCCGTATTTGCCGATGGTGAAGGCCATGGCGCCGAAGGCGCCGATGGGCGCGGCCTTCATCAGGATGGCGACGAGGCGGAAGATCGGCGTGGTCAGTGCCTGCAGGAAATCGACGACCGGGCGGCCGCGGTCGCCAACCAGCGCAAGAGCGAGCCCGAACAGCACCGAAAAGAACAGCACTTGCAGGATGTCGCCCTTCGCAAAAGCGCCGGTGATCGTGTCGGGGATGATGTTCATCAGGAAGCCGACGATGCTGGTGTCGTGCGCCTTTTCGGCATACGTCGCCACCTTTGTGGCGTCGAGCGTAGCCGGATTGATGTGCATGCCGGCGCCGGGCTGGACGACATTGGAGACGACGAGACCGACGACCAGCGCCAGCGTCGAGAACACCAGGAAATAGATCATCGCCTTGCCGGCGACGCGGCCCACCTTCTGCAGGTCGGAAACGCCGGCGATGCCGGTCGCCACCGTGAGGAAGATCACCGGCGCGATCACCATCTTCACCAGCTTGATGAAGGCGTCGCCGAACGGCTTCATCGCCTCACCGGTTTCGGGATAGAAGTGGCCGAGAAGCACGCCGGCGGCGATCGCCGCGAGCACCTGCACATAGAGATGCCGGTAGAAAGGAAGTTTGCCGCGCGGCTCGGCGGCAGCGAATACTGTCTGCATGACGTCCTCCATTGTGCTCCGATCGAAAGCTCGACCTCCCGGAGCAATTGCGTTGACCCCCAGCAGCCTCGCGACCGCCGAAGTCGTGTCTGCAACTGCCGTGCCAAGTGCGCGGAAAAGAGACTATCAATTTGATTTTATTGAGTATTCCAGAACTCACGAGGTCGCTTCGCACACAGAAAGTGCGGATATTCGCATAGCCGAATTGTGATTTGTGCGAAATCATGCACAAATGGGCGATGCTTCAACGCCCCTCCGCTGCCTTGTCGTCGACGCCCGAGCAACTCGGCAGGCGAGCGCGCCATGCCTGGCTGCTGTTTGCGGCCATCGCCCTTGCGATCGCCACGGTCGCACTTTACGGCGCCGGCCTCTATGGCCGCACCACCGAGGTCAGGGCCTTGGCGGCGCAAGCTCGCACCGATGCCAATCTGAAGGTCGCATTGCTGCGCGCTGTGCTGGAAAGCCCGCGCGCCCTGCCCCTGCTGCTGTCGGAAGACCAGCAGGTGCGCGACGCGCTGGCGCAGAAAAGTGGTGCTGCAACCGATGTGCTGAACCGCAAGCTCGAAGGGCTGGTCTCCGGCACCAAGGCTTCGGTGCTCTATGTCATCGGCACCAACGGGCTGGCGATCGCCTCCAGCAACTGGCGCGACCCGATCAGTTTCGTCGGCAACGACTACCGGTTCCGCGATTATTTCTCCGCGGCGATGCAATCGGGAACCGCCGAATATTTCGCGCTCGGCAATGTCAGCAAACGCCCCGGCCTCTACATCTCGCGCCGCGTCGGCGATGCTGCCGCACCGCTCGGCGTCGTCGTCGTCAAGGCGGAGTTCGATCAGCTCGAGGCCGACTGGCGCGAGGCGAACCGCCCGGCCTATGTCAGCGACGAGCATGGCGTCGTCCTGATCACCAGCGTGCCGTCCTGGCGCTTCATGACGACGGCGCGGCTTGCCGGGCCTGATCTTGCCGCCATCCAGGACAGCCAGCAGTTCGGCGATGCACTGCTGATGCCGTTGCCGATCACGCGCCCGCAGGCACTTAGCCCGGACATGTCGATCGTCCATGCCGTGACGCCCGGCGGCAGCGATGCGGAATATCTCAGGCTTTCAACCCTGATCCCTTCGACCCCCTGGCGGCTCGACTATCTCGTCCCGGCCGAGGCGCCGATCGCCGCCGCGGCCCGTGAAATGCGGCTCCTTGCGCTCGGCGTCGTTGTTCCGTTGCTCGGCCTTGCTGCGTATCTGTTGTGGCGTCGGCAGTCAGGACAAATGCGGATCGCCGCCGAACAGGCGGCGCGCACCGAACTCGAACGCCGCGTCGTCGAACGGACCGAGGATCTGAGCCGCGCCCGTGACCGGCTGCAGGCCGAGATATCAGACCACCGCAGCACCGAAGCCAAGCTGCAGGTGGTGCAGCAGGATCTGGTCCAGGCCAACCGCCTCGCCATCCTCGGCCAGGTCGCCGCCGGCGTCGCCCATGAGATCAACCAGCCGGTCGCCACCATACGCGCCTATGCCGACAACGCCCGCGTCTTCCTCGACAGGAAGCAGACCTCGCCGGTCGAGGAAAACCTCGGTGCCATCGCAGCACTGACCGAACGCATCGGCACCATCACCGAGGAGTTGAAGGCCTTTGCCCGCAAGGGCCGAACTGCCGCCGAGCCTGTCGAACTGCGCGGCGTCATCGAAGGCGCCGTGGTGCTGCTGAGAAGCCGCTTTGCCGGCCGGCTCGACGCACTGGCCATCGAATTGCCGCCGCCGAACCTCAAAGTGATGGGCAACCGGGTCCGGCTCGAACAGGTGCTGATCAACCTCTTCCAGAACGCGCTGGAAGCGCTGGACGGCCGCGACGATGCCAGGGTGCAGGTGTCGGTCGAAGAGACGGCGGACGGCGTGACGGTCGGCGTGTCCGACAACGGCTCGGGCATTCCGCCTGCGATCCTTAAATCGCTGTTCACGCCGTTCAACACGTCCAAGGAAAAGGGCCTCGGCCTTGGTCTCGTCATCTCGAAGGACATCGTCGCCGACTACGGCGGCCGCATCGAGGTTTCGAGCGACGACAGCGGCACCCGCTTCACCATCCATCTTGCAAAAGCAGCGTAATGGCCAAAGCAGAAATGACGAACGATGACGCCGCGCCAGTCATCCTGATCGATGACGACAGCGATCTCCTGAAGGCCACTGCGCAGACGCTGGAGCTTGCCGGCTTCTCGGTATCGGCTTTTTCGGTGGCGGCCGAGGCGCTGGCGACGCTCGACGCCGGTTTTGCCGGCGTGGTGGTGTCGGATATCCGCATGCCTGAGATCGACGGCCTGCTGCTTTTCGACCGCGTCCTGCGGCTGGACCCGGACATTCCGGTCATCCTCGTCACCGGGCATGGCGACATCGCGGTTGCCGTCAAGGCGATCAAGGACGGTGCCTACGACTTCATCACAAAGCCCTTCGCCGCCGACCGGCTGGTGCAGAGCGTGCGCCGCGCCGCGGAAAAGCGCCGCCTGGTGATGGAAAACCGCGCCTTGCGCGAAGCGGCCGGAGAGGCGCAGGACGGCCTGCCGCTGATCGGCCAGACGCCGGCGATGGAAAGGCTGCGCCGGACGCTGCGCCAGATCGCCGACACCGATGTCGATGTTCTGGTGACCGGCGAGACCGGTTCCGGCAAGGAGGTGGTGGCCAGCCTTCTGCATCGCTGGAGCCGCCGCGCCAAGGGCAATTTCGTCGCGCTGAATTGCGGCACGCTGCCGGAGACGGTCATCGAGAGCGAATTGTTCGGCCATGAGGCGGGCGCCTTCACCGGCGCGCAGAAGAAGCGGATCGGCCGCATCGAACATGCCAGCGGCGGCACGCTGTTCCTCGACGAGATCGAAAGCATGCCGGTCTCGACACAGGTGCAGATGCTGCGCGTGCTGGAGATGCGCGAGGTCACGCCGCTCGGCACCAACGAGTTGCGCCCGGTGGACCTGCGCGTGGTTGCCGCCGCCAAGGTCGATCTCGGCGATCCGCACCAGCGCGGCACGTTCCGCGAGGACCTCTACTACCGGCTCAACGTGGTGACGATCTCCATTCCGCCGCTGCGCGAGCGCCGCGACGACGTCGCCCTGCTGTTCTTCTATTTCGCCGAGCGCGCCGCAGCCCGCTTCAGGCGTCCGCTGCCGGCGGTGCCGGCCTCGGTGCACCGCCACCTCAGGGAGCATGACTGGCCGGGCAATGTGCGCGAACTCGCGCATTTCGCCGAGCGGCTTGTGCTTGGACTGGAAGAAGACGCCGGAGCGCCATCCCCTGCCCCAGCCCAGCCGGATGCCGCCATGAAGCTGCCGGAGCGGCTGGAGCGCTACGAGGCCGACATCATCCGCGAAACGCTTGGCCGCAACGAGGGCGACGTCAGGCGCACGATCGAAGCGCTGGGGATTCCGCGCAAGACCTTCTACGACAAGCTCCAGCGCCACGGCATCGTGCGCAGCGAGTTTTCGAGATGAAGGAGGGCCGCCGCCTCGGCCTCATCTGCCTGCTGGCGTCTTGTCTCCGCAGAACGGGCCGAAGGACACCTTCACCGAAAATATCGCCAATCAGCAGGGTTGCAGAAAGAGCGCCGACGTCGCGGCCAGCCTCTTTCTCCCCGTTCTACGGGGAGAAATGCCCGGCAGGGCAATGAGGGGCAGCGCCAACGTCTGCAAACGTCCCTCTCCGCAGCAACTCTGCTGACGCGAACCCGATTCCGGTTTTCGCCATCCTACGCTACACTTGGTCCACGCCAACCGGACCACCATTTCATGATTGTCCAGACCTGCATCAATGGGGCGCGCAGCGCCGATTTCCATCCGCAGCTGCCGCTTGACGCGGAAGCCATGGCGCGAGACGGCGCGGCCTGCGTGGCCGCCGGTGCGGCCGAGCTGCATGTCCATGCGCGCGGGCTCGATGGTCGCGAAAGCCTCGCGCCTGAGGCGATGAACCCGACCGTGCTGGCGCTGCGCCGCGCCTGCCCGGGAACGCTGATCGGCGTCTCAACCGGCGCCTGGATCGAGAACGACGACGAGCGGACGCTTGCCGCGATCGCCGGCTGGAGCGAGCTGCCCGACTACGCCTCGGTCAATCTGAGCGAGGAAGCCGCGCCCGAAGTCATGCAAAGCCTGCGGCAGCGCGGCATCGGCATCGAGGCCGGGCTCGCCTCCGTCGCTGACGCCGAGCGCCTGGTCCGGCTTGACCGTGGCAACCAAGTGCTGCGCATCCTGATCGAGATCTCCGAGCAGGAGTTGGACGCGGCGCTGGAGGTCTGCGACGGCATCGCGGCGGTGCTCGACCGCGCCGGGATGCGTCGCGCCATCCTGCTGCATGGTGCCGACGCCACGGTGTGGCCGTTCGTCCGCAGGGCGGCGGAACGCAACTGGTCGACGCGAGTCGGGCTGGAGGACGGCAAGGCGCTTCCGGACGGCACTACGGCATCGGACAATGCAGCACTGACGGCTGCTGCGGTGGCGATTTTCCGGGCCGGCCGCTGATTCAATCCGTAGGCTTCGGGCGCCTTGCCAAATCTTTTCGGGATCCAGCGTCAGGCCACGTCCCGCAAAGTCGAACGCGGCGTCGCCGACTTCGCGGTTGCGACTGCGCCGTCCTGGTGGAGCGCGAACCCTGTGGCGCCCGGGTCGCCCAGTTCAGAGCGGAGCTGCATGCTCGGGATGTGGTAGTCGCCGCCATTCTGCTGCCGATAGGGAATGGGTCGGGTTGTCTCGAGCGTCCGCATCCTTTCGCGCAGGCGCTCAGCGACAGGCTCGAAATCGGCCTCCCCGAAACGATCCACTCTGTAGACCACGAACGGCGGAAGCACGTCGTAACCCGGATAGTAAAGGATCCCGTGATTGATCGGGAACAGCAGGTCGTCGATCGGGCCGTTGACGCCGCGGGCGGAATAATGCTCCTCCCAGCCGCCGGCGGTCACGATCAGCATCGCGCGCTTGCCGGCGAGCGTTCCCTCGCCAAAGCGGTCACCCCATCGCTTGTCGCTATGCTCGCCGACACCATAGGCGAAGCCGTAGGCGTACACCCGGTCGACCCAGCCCTTGAGGATCGCCGGCATGGCGTACCACCACAGCGGGAACTGGAGGATCAGCGTGTCGGCCCACAGCAGCTTGTCGATTTCCGCTTTAACGTCAGCGGTCAGAGTGTTGGTCGTAAAAGCTTTTTTGGATGCCCCAGCCGGCAGGAGGCGTTCTTCGGGCGGCCACGACGGAAAGTCGGCACGGTCCACCTCGGATTTCCAGCCATCGGCATAGAGGTCCGACACCCTCACCTCGTGGCCCTCGGCCTCGAGTTCCCTGATGGCCACGTCACGCAGTGCGCCGTTGAGCGAACGCGGTTCAGGATGAGCAAAAACAAGCAGGACTTTCATGGGTCAGCTCCGAAGAAGGACAATGAACGCTGAAGGTAGCCAGCCCCGGGGTGATCCGCTATGCCTAGGCAATGCATATGATTATGCCGAATAATGGATAGATCTGATGTGACGCTCGAGCGCATGCGCACCTTCGTTCGCGTCGCCGAGCGCGGCAGCCTGTCGGCGGTGGCGCGCGAGCTCGGAGTTGGGCAGTCGACGGTCACCCGGCATCTGCGCGAGCTCGAAGACGCCGTCGGGGTGTCCTTGCTCAGCAGGACCACCCGGCGGGTCACGATGACCGATGAAGGCAGCCGTTACTATGCCGACAGCGTCCAGATCCTGCGCCTCGTCGAGCAGGCCGGCGACGAGGCACGGGGCACGCGCGGCGCGTCGGCCGGCACGATCCGGATATCCTGCACGACGGCGCTCGGGGTCTTGCACGTCAGCCGGCTGATCTTCGCCTTTCAGGACCGCTATCCCGACATCGGGATCGATCTCAGCCTCACCGACGAGCGCATCGACCTTGTGCGGGAGGGAGTCGACATCGCGCTTCGACTCGGTCCGCTCACCGACAGCTCGATGAAGCTGCGGGCGCTCGGCCAGTCCCGGCGTCTGCTGGTGGCGTCGCCGGCCTATCTGGCGGCGCGGGGCAGACCGGCTGTCCCGCAGGACCTGCCTGGCCATGAAGGCATCCGGATGTCGAACATCGCAGGGAGCGACACGCTCGCCCTGCAGGGGCCGGGCGGCGAACGCCATGCGGTACCCTTTGGCGGCCGATTTCGGGTCGACCATGGGCTCGCAGCGCGCGAAGCGCTCGTCGCCGGGCGCGGTATCGCACCTGCCCATCACTGGCTTGTCGAAGATCTCCTCGCCGCCGGCCGGCTGGAAGTGATCCTGCCAGACTACACCCCGCCTCCCGTACCGCTGAGCATGCTGATCGTCCCGGAGCGCGCGGGCATTGCCAGGGTCCGGCTGCTGGCCGATTTTCTCGCCGAGCGGATTCGCGGCATTCCGGGGATCGAGAAACCGCGTTAGTCGGCATGCCCTCGGTCGACCACGACACCGGCAAAGATACACCATTCGGCCCTGTTGACAGGCGGCCGAACGCTCTTGCGATTTCAAAAGATACACCCTAAGCTGTTTTCATATCAGAAAGAAAACTTCATCATTTCTTTCCATTTATGAAAGCCTAAGCGTTTGCGGGAACATCTCGATCAGACCGACCGGCGACTGGTCAAGCTGCTGTCACAGGATGCGCAGCTTGGAGTCAATCGGCTCGCCGAGAAGATGGCCGTCTCGGTGCCGACGGTGCGCATGCGGTTGCGCAACCTGCTCGACCGCAACCTGCTCAAGATCGTCGGGCTACTCAACCTGACCGAGCGCCCAGAATTGATCTCGGCGATCGTCGGCATCAATGCGCAGGGGCGAGGCCGGGCTCGGGAACTGGCGCAGCGCATCGCCGAACTGCCTTTCGTGAACTCGGCCTCCGTCGTCACCGGACGCTTCGACATCATCGTCGACGTGACGGTGGCCGGCGATGTCGCCGATCTCTATCGCGTCACCAGCGAGCTGATCCCCGGCGCGGGCGAGCCCGGCGAAGTCGTGCGCAGCGAGACCTTCGTCGTCATGGCCTCCTGCAACAAATGGGTCAGCCTGCCGGAAGGCTGCTGGTCGGACGAGACCAAGCGCGACGAAACTGGGCGGCACGAAACTGGCCGAAAGGAAATGCCATGAAGATCGCGGTCCTCGGCGGCCTCGGCCTGCAGGGCCGTGCGGCGATCGCCGATCTCATCGCCAGCGCCGGCGTCGAAGAAGTCATCTGCGTCGATGCCGCCCGGGATGGCGCAGCCCGACTTGGCGGACTGGCCGACCTTACCCGCGTGCGTTTCGTCGTGCCCGAGGGCGCGATCGCCCCTGTGTTGGCGAACGTGCTGGCGGGTGTCGACGCCGCCATCGATCTGTTGCCGCAGCCGCTGATGCGCGAGGCGGTGCAGGCCGCGATCGCGTCGCGCACGCCGCTGGTCACTACCAATTACGGCAAGACGATCGCCGATCTCGCCCCGGCAGCGGAAAAGGCCGGCGTTTCGATCATGACCGAATGCGGGCTCGACCCCGGCATCGACCTCGTGCTCTACGCACGCGCCGCCCGTGAATTCAACGCCATTACGGCGATCGATTCCTATTGCGGCGGTATCCCCGAGCCGAAGGCGATGGCCAAGCCGCTATGCTACAAGGTGAGCTGGAACTTCGACATGGTTCTGATGAGCCAGAACCGCGACAGCGTGCTGGTCGAGGACGGCCAACGGGTCGAGGTGCCGGCCGGCCGCCAGCACGACAATCCGTTCATCCATCAGATCGAGGTCGAGGGGCTGGGCAGACTGGAAGCCTTCCCCAATGGCGATGCACCGCATTACGCCGGCATGCTTGCCGCCGCCAAGGGGCTGCAGCGCTCCGGCCGCTATTCGCTGCGCTGGCCGGGCTGGTCGGCGTTCTGGGCGCCCCTGAAGGAGCTCGGCTTCCTCTCCGAAGACAAGGTGCCCGGCGTTGGCGCCAGCCCACGCGAATTTCTCGGCCGGCTGCTCGGCCCGCAACTGAAATATGGCGCCGACGAGAAGGACCTTTGCGTGATGCGCAATGTCTTTACCGGCACCCAGGGCGGCCGTCGCAAGACAGTGACATCGGACCTGATCATCGAACGCGATCTCGCCTCCGGCTTGTTCGGCATGAGCCTCGGCGTCGGCTATCCCGCAAGTATCGTGGCGCAGATGCTGGCCCGGGGCGAAATCACTGAACCCGGTCTGCTCAACCCGCTGCTGCATGTGCCCGACGGCCCCTTCCTCGATGAGCTGGCCCGGCGCGGAATACGAGTATCCGAAACGATCAGCTGGGATTGAGGATTTTCGAACGGTGGTCGCCGCCGGCAACGGCGCTGCTGCTCAAACAGCACCCCCAAGGGTGAACAACAAAGTGAAAACAACAAACGACAACAAGGAGGAATGCCCAATGAAGCCAATGAAGATTGCGAAGATGGCCAAGCTTTTCATCGCAGGCCTTGCGCTCGCCGGCCTCACTGCCGCGGCCAGTGCCGGAACGCTCGACGAGATCACCAAGCGCGGCGAATTGCGTGTTGCCGTGCAGACGCAGGGACCGCCCTTCTCGCTGGTCGGCGCTGCCGGCGAACGCACCGGCAGTTCGGTCGAGCTTGCCGAACTGATGGCCAAGGAAATGGGCGTGAAGATCACCTTTTTGGATTTCGATTGGGACGGCCTGATCCCGGCGCTGCTGTCGGGCAAGGCCGATCTTCTGGTCGCCGACATGACGCCGACGCTGGCGCGGGCGATGAAGGTCGCCTTCACCAAGCCTTACATGTACACCGGCAGCACCGTCTTCACCAAAGCCGACGGCAAATTCAAATCCACCGAGGACTGCAAGGCCAAGGGCACCAAGATCGCCGTGCTGCTCGGCGCCACCGGCGAGAAGGAGGCCAAGAAGGCCTTCCCCGACGCCGACATCAAGAGCTACAAGGGCGGCGGCCCGCTGCTGCTCGACGCCGTCAACAACGGCCAGGCCGATTGCGGCGTCAACGACGTCTCGGCGGTCAAGGGCCAGTCGACCGCCTATCCGGCCGGCAGCTTCACCATCATGCCGGACATGCTGTCGAAGGAGCCGCTGGCCTTCGCCACGCGCTATGACGAGCAGGACCTGCTGACCTGGATGAACCTGTTCCTCGATCAGGTCAGCCTCGACGGCCGCCTGCAGAAGAACCTCGACTACTGGGTCAATTCCGACGACTGGAAGAAAGACCACTAAGCAGCGGTAGATCCGAGCGGTTTCGCGTGCGCCTCGGCGCTTCGCGAAGCCGCTTGATCGCCTGAGGGACCCCTTCCAGCGATGCTCGAAAATTTCAGCTTCCGCACTATCGTCGAATATCTGCCCCTGTTCGGGCAGGGCCTCATCACGACCGGGTGGCTGTCTGTCCTCGCCTTTGCCGGCGCGCTCGCCGTCGGCATCGTGCTCGCCGCCATGAACCAGCAGCGCGGCCGGCTGTTCCGCATCCCGGCCAAGGCCTATATCGACGCGGTGCGCGCCACGCCCTTGCTGGCGCAGCTTTATTTCTTCTATTTCGGCCTGCCGCGGCTCGGCATCATCCTGCCTGAGCTCGTCGTCGGCATTCTCGCTCTGTCGCTGAACAGCGGCGCCTATGTCGCCGAGATCATCCGCGCCGGCATCCTGTCGATCCCGCGCGGCCAGGTCGAGGCCGGCGTCGCTTCGGGGATGACCTATGTCCAGCGCATGCGACTGGTCATCCTGCCGCAGGCGTTCAAGGTGACGATCCCGCCGCTGCTCGGCCAGGCGATCGTGCTGGTCAAGGATTCCGCTCTGCTGTCACTGATCGCGGTCGCCGAACTGACTCGCGCCGGGCAATTGCTCGCCTCCGACCGCTTCATGCCGGCGGAAGGTATCATCACCATCGCCGCCTTCTACCTCCTGCTCTATTACGGGCTGAAGGGACTGGCGGCACTGTCCGGGCGCTGGCTCGGCCTAGCGGGGGCACGGACATGATCTGGCAGCAGCTGCAAAGCATAGCCGGCAGCTATCCCCTCGCCCTGCGCGGCCTCGGCATGACCGTGGTGCTGTCGCTGGTCAGCCTGGTGCTGGGTACGCTGATCGGCTTTGGCCTCAGCATCCTGCGGACCGGCGGCAACCGGCTGATCAGCGGTGCGATCGGCGCCTGGGTCGACCTGACCCGCGGCACGCCATTCCTGGTGCAGATCTTCCTGATCTTCTTCATCCTGCCGGAACTCGGCATCGAGCTCGACGCCTTCACCGCCGGCATCATCGCGCTGACCAATCTGGCCGCCTGCTTCATCTGCGAGATCGTCGTCGCCGGCATCCGCTCGGTGCCGACCGGCCAGGTCGAGGCGGCGCTGGCGTCCGGCCTCTCGCGCTGGCAGCGCATGCGCCAGGTAGTGCTGCCGCAGGCGATGCGCATCGTGCTGCCGCCGCTGGTCGGGCAATATGTGCTGCTGATCAAGGATTCCTCTGTTGTTTCGGCCATCGGGCTCACCGACCTCACCCGCGTCGGCTGGCTGGTGGTGCAGCGTGTGCCCAACGGCCTGCTGGTCTTCTTCCTCATCGGCCTCGGCTATTTCATCGTCTGTTATCCGCTGATCCTGCTGGCCCGCCGGCTTGAGCAGCGCATCGGTGCGGCCCATGGCGAGGTGCAGATATGACGAACCCCAGCAAAGGCCGCACCGGCATGATCGAGTTTCGCGGGGTCAACAAATGGTTCGGCCCGCTCAATGTGCTGAAAGACATCACGCTCAGCGTCGAGCCGCGCGAAGTGGTCGTCGTCTGCGGCCCGAGCGGCTCAGGAAAGAGCACCCTGATCCGCTGCATCAACGGTCTGGAGACGATCCGCGACGGCGACCTGGTGGTCGACGGCCAGCGCCTCGGCGACCCCGCCACCAACATGATGCGGCTGCGCACCGAGATCGGCTTCGTCTTCCAGTCGTTCAACTTGTATCCGCACAAGACCGCACTTGAAAACGTGACGCTGGCGCCGATCCATGTCCGCAAGATCCCGCGCGCCGAAGCCGAAAAGGCCGGCCGCGAGCTGCTTGCTAAGGTCGGCCTTGCCGACAAGGTCAATGCCTATCCCGCACAACTCTCCGGCGGCCAGCAGCAGCGCGTGGCGATCGCCCGCTGCCTCGGCATGCGCCCCAAGATCATGCTGTTCGACGAGCCGACCTCGGCGCTCGACCCCGAGATGATCTCGGAAGTGCTCGACGTCATGGTCGCGGTCGCTGAGGAAGGCATGACCATGATGGTGGTGACGCACGAGATGGGCTTTGCCCGCAAGGTCGCCCAGCGCGTGGTGTTCATGGATGCCGGCGCCATCGTCGAGAGCGGCACGCCCGACGAATTCTTCTCGCATCCCAAGACCGACCGCAACCGCGCCTTCCTGAGCAAGATCCTGCGGCATTAGGATTGCCGGAAGCGAAGGTTCGCCGCCTGAAGCCTTGCAAAGCTATTTGACCTTGATGACAACCTTGCCCTTGGCGCGGCCCTGCTCGATGTAGGCCAAGGCCTCATTGGTCAACTCAAGCGGGAAGACGCGATCTATGACCGGGCGGATAACGCCCGACTCGATGAGAGACGTGATCTTGGTCAACTGCGCCCCATTGGCCGTCATGAACAGGAACGAATATCGGACACCTGCGCGTTTGGCCCGCCTCCTGATGCCGGCGCTCAAAAAGCGCATGACCAAGTTCAGCACCATGCTCAGAGCCTTCTCCCCGGCAAACTCCGGATCGGGCGGACCGGAGATCGAAACGGCGACGCCGCCTGATTTCAACACACGCAGGGACTTTTCGAGGGTCTTGTTGTCCTGGCTGTTCAGGACGACGTCGTAGCCCGAGAGGACTTTCTCGAAGTCATCCTTCTTGTAGTCGATGATGACATCGGCGCCCAGATTCCTGACCATATCCATGTTGGACGCGCTCGTTGTCGTGGCGACCGTCGCGCCGAGGTGCTTTGCCAACTGAATGGCGAATGTTCCCACTCCGCCGGAACCAGCCTGAACGAAGACCTTCTGTCCTTTCTTCAGCTTCGCTCTTTCAATCAGCGCCTGCCAGGCGGTCAGCCCCACCAGGGGAATGGACGCAGCCTCTTCCATACTGAGGTTCTTCGGCTTCAGGGCCACGTCCGCATCATTTATGGCGATGTATTCAGCGAAAGTCCCGACTCGACCGTCGCGCGGTCGCGCGTAGACCTCGTCGCCCGGTTTGAACTGTCGGACCTTCGAGCCGACGCGAATGACCGTTCCAGCCACGTCATGGCCTGCAACGAAGGGCGGGCGATAGGGCAGGATGAGTTTGAATTCTCCGTCCCTGATCTTTGAGTCCAGCAGATTGAGACTGGCGGCATGGATCTGCACCAGCACGTCATTCTCCCCTACTTCCGGCTCCGGAACTTCTCCAAGCCGCAGGGGAGCATTCTTTGCGTATCGATCGACGATGAAGGCCTTCATTGTAGCTTTCCCAAATTGAGGAGACCCGGAGCGCCCGATCGACATCTCCGATGCGCCGCGCTATTGCATTACGATCACTTAATGATAATATGATCGTAATGCAATAGCTGATTGAAGGAGAAAAACATGCGCTACGAGAAGGGCAGGAAGGAAGCATCGCGGCAGCGGATCATGGATGTGGCGACCGACCGGTTTCGCTCCGACGGCATCGCTGCATCAGGTCTCGCAGGCATCATGGGCGAGGCGGGACTGACCAATGGAGCTTTCTATCCCCATTTTCCGTCCAAGGCGGCGCTTGTGCGTGAGAGTTTGGCGGCCGCCCTGGAGGTTCAGGCGACCCAGATCCAGGAACTGTTGGCCGCTGGCGGCGCGTCACTGGCCATCGACGCGTATCTGTCGACGGAACACCGAGACAATCCAGGCAAAGGTTGCGCTTCAGCCGCGCTGTTGCCCGAAATTGCGCGTGAGCCGGCAGAGACGCGCCAAGTCTACGCCGAACACCTGCTCAAGCTGGTACGCCAGGTGGCGGCCGAACTTACGCCCGACGCCCGCGACCCCGAAGGTGTCGCGTTCGGCGTCTTTGCGACCCTGATCGGCACGCTTGAGCTGTCCCGCGCGGTGAACGGAACCGAACTGTCCGACCGCATTCTTGAGGCTGGCGCGATAGCGGCGAAGGCGCTGCTCCAGCTCCGCGAGAACGACAAGCCAGAAGAAGGGAAACCATCATGAACGTGCATCATCTGTCGCGACCTGCGGCGATCATCAAACACAGGGACGTGCCGACGAAAACGGTTGACGTCGGCGGTACGAAATTCGCCTACCGGGAACTTGGGCCCACAACCGGGGTACCGGTGATCTTTCTTACCCATCTGAGTGCGGTTCTCGACAATTGGGATCCCCGGGTCGTCGATGGTATTGCCGCAAAACGGCGAGTTATCACCTTCTATAACCGTGGTGTTGGTGCATCAGGCGGGTCCACTCCCAACACGGTGGAGGCGATGGCCCGCGACGCGATCGCCTTCATCCGGGCCCTCGGTTTCGAGCAGGTCGACCTGCTCGGCCTGTCTCTTGGCGGCTTCATCGCCCAGGCGATTGTTCAGCTGGAGCCTGATCTGGTTCGCAAGATCATACTCGCGGGAACCGGCCCGGCCGGTGGTGTCGGCATCGACAAGGTGACGTTCGTCACCATCTTCGACATGATCCGCGCCGCGCTGACCATCAAGGACCCAAAGAACTACCTCTTCTTCACCCGAAGCCCCAACGGCAAGAAGGCGGCGCGCGAGTTTCTGCAGCGATTAAAGGAACGGACCAATGACCGCGACAAGCCCATCGCGCTCGGCGCCTTCAACCAGCAGCTCAAGGCGGTCCGTGCCTTTGGCCAGGAGCGCCCTGCCGACCTGTCGCGTATCCGGCACCCGGTCCTTGTGGTGAATGGCGATCACGACAGAATGGTGCCCACCAGCAATTCCGTCGACATGGCACGGCGCTTTCCCAATGCCGAGCTGGTCCTGTACGAGGACGGCGGGCATACGGCCATTTTTCAGTATCACGACGCCTTCGTGAAAAAGGCCCTGGACTTCCTCGAGGCCTAACGGCGCTTGGTCCGATCCATCGGGTGACGACTAGCTGTCGTCTGCAACGCAAGGTTGAAGGTCTGTAGCGGACGAAGACTCCGCAGGACCTGGGTTCCTCACCCCCACCTCGCCGGGGCGAGGAACCCAAGCTTATTGTGTATCCGCATGGGCCCTGAGCTCTGCCCGCTTCTCGTCGGAGACGACGGCGAGATCGAGCACCTTCTGCAATTCAGCCGCGTGGCGGAACGACGGCTCAGGCGGAACGCCCGTGCGCACCGCATCGACAAAGCGCTGGTAGTTGGTCGGCACAGTTCCGGCATCGAGAACCTGCCATTTGGCGTTCTCGATGTTCTCGCCCATGCACGCTTTCAGCTCCGAGTTTTTCAGATTGTGCACGACCTCGATGCCGCCCTTGTCGCCATAGATGCGCAGCCGCAATTCGTTGAGATGACCGGTTGCCCAGCGGCTGGCATGGACGACGCCGAAGGCGCCGTTGCTGAAATCCAGCGCCATGGTGAAACTGTCGTTGGCGTCGAGTTCGTACTCGCCGATCCGGTTGCCGGGCGCCTTGTCGAATGACCTGAGGCGGCAGAACACATGGTCGATGTCGAGCGCCGCGCCATAGCTGGCGAAATCGAGGATGTGGATGCCGACATCGCCCAGCACGCCATTGGAGCCGTGGCCGCGCGACAGCCGCCACAGCCATTTCGGATCGGTGCGCCAGTCGCCCCAGAATTTGGAAACCAGCCAGCTCTGCAGATAGGACGCTTCGACATGCCTGATCTGGCCGATCTCGCCGGCCAGCACCATGGTGCGCGCCTTCTGCAGCGGGGCGACGTTGCGATACGTCAAGTTGACCATGTTGATGATGCCGGCTTGCTCGGCGGCATCGGCCATTTCACTGGCCCTCTGGTAATTTTCGGCCAGCGGTTTTTCGCACAGCACCGGCTTGCCCGCCGCGATCAGCATCATGGTGGTCGGATGGTGGATGCGATCCGGCGTCACGTTCGCCACCGCGTCGAACTTGTCCCATGCGAGCGCGTTTTCCAGCGACGCGAACCGGTTGGGGATACCGTAGCTGTCCGAAAACTTGTCGACACGCGCGCGGTCGAGATCGACGGCGCCGACCAGCTCGACGCCTTCGATCTTGCTGAACTGCCTGGCGTGCTCTTCCGCCATCCAGCCGGTGCCGAGTATCAGGAGACGCATGATTCTTATCCTTAGGATGAGGCTTTATCTTGTTGTTCGACCGTAGATTTTCCGAACCGAAGCTTCGGAATAGGCGCCTAGCGAAAACCGGCTTCGCCCGCGGCATGAAGTCTTCCGCCGCGCTCGACGATCGGCTCCAGCGCCTTCTCCACCGGCACATTCGGCGCATCGAGGATGGCCGGGTTTGAGCCGAGCGGGTTGTGCGCCCATTTCACCGCGTTGCGCAGCACCTTGTGGACGGTGGCGTCGTGATAGGTCGGATAGGTCTCGTGGCCTGGCCTGAAATAGAAGATCTTGCCGGCGCCCCGACGATAGGTCAGCCCCGACCGGAACACTTCGCCGCCCTGGAACCAGGAGATGAAAACCGTTTCCAGCGGCTCCGGCACGGCGAACTGCTCGCCATACATCTCCTCGTTCTCGAGCTCGAAATACTCGCCGATCCCGGCAGCGATCGGGTGGTTGGGGCTCGTCACCCAGAGCCGCTCGCGCTCGCCGGCTTCGCGCCATTTCAGCGTGCAGGGCGTACCCATCAGCGTCTTGAATATCTTCGAGAAATGGCCGGAGTGAAGGACGATCAGCCCCATGCCTTCCCAGACGCGGCGCGCCACGCGCTCGACGACTTCGTCGGCGACGGCGCCATGGTCCTTGTGTCCCCACCACACGAGCACATCGGTTTGGGCCAAACGGTCGGCCGGCAGGCCATGCTCCGGCTGTTCGAGCGTCGCCCACGATACGGAAATTTCCGGGTCAAGCTTCAGCGCGTCGGCGATCGTTGCGTGCATGCCCTCGGGGTAGATTCCAGCGACCACCTCATTGGTACGCTCATGGATATTCTCGCCCCAAACGACAGCGCGTATAGTCATGACATCCTCTTGAATGGTTGAATCCGCCGCCCCGGTCCGGTCAGTCTTAGTATCCTCGGCCGGGAATGAAAACGGTTTCGAGGTCGGTTGCTGACAATTGGGTGGAAATCCGGCGGGGAAAGTCCATACGGCAAACCCAGCGATCCTGGCGGCCCCCCTCTGTCCGGCCGGACACAAGGGGGGCGCGAAGGATCGCTGCAGAGCGGCTTACATTCTGCACCGCTACAGGCGCGCTACACTCCACGCCCTTCCGACGCGACCTGCATTAGCGGCTTGGTTAGCCGCGCACGACGAGACGCTTGATCTTGCCCTTCTTGAAGGCGGCGAGGAAGCGGGCGTAGTCTTTGAAGGCGACGCAGCCGCTCGATTCCGCGCGGCCGCCGCGCAGCAGGTAGGTGTGGGCAAGAAAGCCGTCGCGGCCATATTTGTTTTTGCCGTCGATAGGAGTGAGGCGCAGAGCCTCCACCCCATGGAAGCGCGATTCGCGCAGCCTCAAATCGTAGGTGTGGGGCGGCGTCGGGCCGGCATTCTTCCGGTTGGCATAGCGCGGCTGGTCGGCCATCGAGCCCCGTCCCGAATGCGCCTCGAGCCGTGAGCCGTCCGGCATATAGACGGTTTTCGCCGAGATGTCGTAGACGGCGACGCCGCTGCCCACGCCGGGCCTGCTGAACAGGTTGCGGAAGGCCCCGCCGCCCGCCGGGCTGTCGGGCTTAGCATAGGCCAGCATGTCTGCGGCTTTCGACCGCTTGGCCGGCTTGCCCGGGCTGCTTTGCATGCCCGGGCTGCCCTGCATGCCCTGGCTGCCTTGCATGCCCGGGCTGCCTTGCATGCTTGGCACAGCCGCTGACGACGAATTCCTCGGCGACAACGCTGGCGCCCGGGGTATCTCGACGTGCGGAGCGGTGGCGGCCTGCACCCTGTTGGCTTTGGATGGCTGAGATTGGGCCTTGGCGGCCTTCGATGCCTGGACCTTGGGCGCTTTGGCCTTGGGTGCGTCGACCTTGAGTGCGTCGACCCCGGGCGCCTCGTCTGACTGATCGATTTCCGCATGCGGGCGAAAGGTCGGCAAGGGAACGCTGTCGGACATCTCGTCCTGCGGCGGCAGCGAGGCCATCTGCACCTCGCCCTCTTGCGACGCAGCAGGGTCAGCCGTCGTCACTTGCGGCAGCACATCGATCATCTGTTCCGGCAATGCATTCGCTAGCGCCAGTGCCAGACGCGAGGATCGTTCGATCTCAGCGATCTCGGGCCCGAAGCGCACCGACGCGGGGCCATGCTGATCGGGCAGGCGCACCGGCTCCGCAAATCGCTGGCCCGTCGGCAGACTGGCGACCGCAAACGGCGCGGCCCCGCCGGAGGCGCGGGCAAAGGCAGCAGCAATCTTTTGCGGCGATAGCGCCGCTTTCGCCACCACGCCGTCGAAGCGCGCTTGCGGCGAGATTTTTGCGACAGGCGCCACAGTATCCGGCCGCGCTAACGGCTTGAGACGCGCAACCTTGCCTTCATGCACGAAGCTCGCGGCTGCCTGCGCGCAACCGGCATCACATCGGCTGAGCAGCGACGCCTGACGCTGCCGGCTTGCCAGTGACGGCGCCCACGAATTGGTCCATGAATTGGCCCATGAATTGGCAAGCGTGCGCTGGGGATCGGCGAGCGCGATGGTGCGCGGCGCGAGCAGGCTTGGCGGAAGACTGTTGGAGGCGGCGGTGAGCGAGGTTCCCATCGAATGGAGACCGGCCACGGTCGCCACCGACCACCCAGCGATCGCCACGCCAACAATGGGAATCGCGGCCCAGCGCAGGCCGGGCCTCATCGAAGTAACTCCAGTATCAGGATTATCACCCCGGTTTTTCAAACGCACAAACGCCATACAACCAACCTCAATCGGCCTTGCGGCATGCGGGGCTCGCAGCCGTCACAATCACAGTCGCCTGGTGCCCCCTGCACGCTTCGCGTCTGTTGCCGATTGATTCAAAAGATGGACAAACTTGGTTAACCAATCCCTCTACCGATCGCCGATTGGGCGAAGGTCGATATCAAAAAAGCTCCCTCCAAAAACTAGAAAATGGCGGAAAAGCCCTCCGTGTCAGGCTTTGCTGCCCGTTTTTGCAGGCCGAGTCAAGAAAACGAAAGGATTAGACCTTGCCTGGGCGGGCGCCAGGTAGAGGTGAATTCAGGTCAAAAATACCGGGTCATCCATGATCGTTTGCGCGCGGCAATGCCGCCTGCAGCCTGGCCGGTATCGGGAAAGGCGATCGCGCTTCCAGCGGCATCCGACCCGTTCAGACCTTGACAAGGACGAGCGCATGACCGGCCTCCCGTCGCGTCCGACCTACAGCGCCGCGTGGCCGTTTGGACGCGCAAAGGACGCTATAGCACTTGGATCTTGCGCATGAACCTTTCCGAATCGAAGGTCAGCGCAGCAAAAATCGATTTCGATTTTCGGAGGTCATGAACTGGAACTACTGTATACTTGGCGGAAGGCACGGAGATCGCAATGGGCGCAGAATGCTGCGGACAGGATCACGAACCGTCGAAGCAGGAGGACGCTTCGTATAGGCGTGTTCTTTGGGCGGTATTGGGTATCAACGTGGCAATGTTTGCGGTCGAAATCGGCGCCGGCGTGGCGGCGGGATCTGCCTCGCTCCAGGCTGACGCTCTCGACTTCCTGGGCGACGCCGGCAACCACGCCATCAGCCTGTTTGTGGTCGGCATGGCTTTGCGGCATCGCGCCATGGCGGCGTTTGCCAAGGGCGCGACCATGGGCGTTTTCGGCCTCTGGGTGATCGGCGTCGCCATCTGGCACGCAATGCACGCAACCCTTCCGGAAGCGTCTACAATGGGTGCGGTCGGGCTTGCCGCGCTGCTGGCCAATGCTGCATCGTTCGGGCTCCTGTGGGCTTACAGGGGCGGTGACGCCAACATGCGCTCGGCATGGATTTGCACCCGCAACGACGTGCTGGGCAATCTGGCGGTGCTGTTGGCCGCACTGGGTGTTTTCGGTACCGGCGCTGGTTGGCCGGACATCATCGTCGCAGCCATCATGGCGGGATTGGCTCTCCAGGGCGCGATTGTCGTCCTGCAGCAGTCGCGCGCCGAACTTGATACGGGCAAGCGTGATCTTTACGAAAAGAGAACCGGTCAGATTTCAAACTGAGACACGACTGCATTATGATCCGCGTGACGCAACTCACATCCATCCTTACCTGTCCCCACTGCGGACATCGGGTTTCCGAAGTGATGCCTACCGATGCCTGCCGGTTCTTCTACGAGTGCAAGGGCTGCGGGACACTGCTTCGGCCGAAGGCAGGGGACTGTTGCGTCTTCTGCTCCTACGGCGATGTGCCATGTCCGCCGGTCCAGGAGGCGCCTGCAGGAGGATAGGGCGTCCTGCTGTGACGGAGTTTGCCATGACTGACGAATGCATCCTGTCCAAATGCCCGTCAAGGGATGGGCCTGAACGTCGCGGCTCAGCGTTTCGGCTTGCAAATGCCGCTTTTTAAGGCCAGCCTAGGTGGATGATCGCACGCCGGTCGCCAAAGCAATTCCTGGTCATGCTGCTCGCGGTCTTCCTGACCGCCGGGTTCAGCCTGTCCGCCGCCCAAGCCAGCATCATGTCGGCGAAAATGGCGACGATGACCGGGATGACCATGGCTGGCGACGTAGGCATGGCGACAGACGCGGCAAGCACCATGGACAGCGATTGCGGCGCGTACCTCGAGGGCGCTGACGACAACGGCAACCCGATGCAGTGTCCACCGACCTGTATCGCTCCGGTGCTGGCGGTGCTGCCGCAGGGCCTCGCCGCGACGATGATGCTGCGGGCACAGCAACCGGAGCCATCGCCCTACCCGCTGCTTTGCGGGCATACACCCCTGCCCGACCCATCCCCTCCAAAACCCAGCGATCACGCCTGACGCCACGTCTCCTGCATTGAGCGGGTGATGTCTGCGTCCGGTTGTCTTTGCGCGTTCAGCACCGTGACTAGTTCGCACATGGCAACGACGACGGCGCTCTGCGCCATCGGTTGCGTGGTTTACAAAAGGGTCGAAGAGTGAACAGCGATTTCAGTTTTGTTGTTTCGCGCCGGAGGTTTCTCCAGGTGGCGGGCGCCTCTGCGGCTGTCGCGATGCAGCCGTCATCATTGCGGGCCGCTGCTGTCGAACACCGGCGTATTGCGGTCGCGCCAAGCCAGGCCTTGCTGACAAGTGGCGGCCAGCAGACCGCCGTCTGGGCCTATGACGGCACCGTCCCCGGTCCGACGCTGCGCTTGCGGCAGCACGAACCGGTTCGCATCACCGTCGAAAACGGACTGGACGAGGACACCACGGTTCACTGGCATGGCATCCGGTTGCCAAACACTATGGACGGCGTGCCGGGCCTCACTCAGCCGCCGATCAGGCCGGGCGAAAATTTCGTCTATGAGTTCACGCCGCCCGATGCCGGCACCTTCTGGTACCATCCGCATGCCGACAGCCTCGTGCAGCTCGGCCGCGGGCTTGCCGGCGCGCTCATCGTCGAGGAGCGTGAGCCGGTCGCCGTCGATCGCGAGCTGTTGTGGCTTCTGCAGGACTGGCGGCTCACCAAGGATGGGCAAATCGCTCCCGGCTTCGGCAACATGATGGATGCGGCGATGTCAGGCCGCGTCGGCAATGTCGTCACCATCAATGGTGCCGCGCCGACGGACCAGCCGGTGCACGCTGGCGAGCGCATCAGGCTGCGGCTGGCCAATGCGTCGCTGGCCCGCATGATGGCTTTGCGCTTCGAAGGCCACCGCCCGATCATCGTCGCGATCGACGGCCAGCCCTGCGATCCGCACGAACCGGAAGGCGGCCGTCTCGTGCTTGCGCCCGCCATGCGCATCGATGTGATGCTCGACATGCAGGGCGATCCGGGCAAGCGGTACGCCGTGACCGACGAGTTCTATGACGGCCTGGCTTATACGCTGACCAGCCTCGCCTACGATGCCGGGCCACCGCTGCAAGCCCATCCTCTCGATGCGCCCTTGCGCTTGCCAGCCAATCCGCTGCCGAGCCCGGACCTCGCCAAGGCCGAGCGCCAGGAGATCGTGCTGCAAGGCGGCATGATGGGTGGCGGCAAGCTGGCCGGCGTCGGCGGCATGATGGGGATGGCGACACACGGCATGAACGGCACTGCCGCCTGGGCGATCAACGGCATGTCGATGACCGGCGACGGCCACGCCGGCATGGCGCCGCAATTCACGCTGAAACGCGGCGCGACCTGCCACCATGCGCAACGAGACCGCCTGGTGGCATCCCATGCACGTCCACGGCTTCAGCATGTCGATGCTGTCGCGCAACGGTGCGGCGGTGCCGCACCGGCAATGGCAGGATACAGTGCTGCTTGCCCCCAAGGACACGATCGAATGCGCCTTCGTTGCCGACAATCCCGGCGACTGGATGCTGCACTGCCATGTCGCCGACCACCAGATGACCGGCCTCATGACCGTGTTCCGCGTGACGTAAAGCTTTTTCATTCAACCAAGGAGAACTGCAATGAAACCGATCTACGCCTTCGCCGCCTTCGCGGTCGCAATCGCAACACCAATGCCCGCGCTTGCCGCGACGATCAACGCCATCATGTACAAGAACCCGCAATGCAGCTGCTGCGAGGCCTATGCCGCCTATCTCGAACAGAACGGCTTCAAAGTCGATGTCAAGCCGGTCAACAACCTCTCCCAGATCAGCAGCGATGCCGGCGTGCCCGCCGACCTCGAAGGCTGCCATACGCTGATGGTCGACGGCTACGTCGTCGACGGTCTGGTGCCGGTCGATATCGTCAAGAAGCTTTTGACCGAACGGCCCGCCATATCAGGCATCACGCTGGCCGGCATGCCGACGGGCGCACCCGGCATGGGTGGCGAGAAGGCAGGGACCTGGACGATCTACGCCTTCACCAAGGACGGCCAGGCGCCTACCGTCTACGCGACGGAGTGAGGGCATCGTGAGCAAACTGGCCATGGCCCTGGTTGGCGTGCTGCTGGCGTTTTCGCGGTCGGCATCGGCTACCGAACCGCCGCAGAATTTTGCCGTTCACGAAACCCCGGTGCCGGTGCCGGAAATCCGGTTTGAGGACGGTAACGGCCAACCGAAAACGATTGCGGATTTCCGCGGCAAGGTCGTGCTGCTCAACATCTGGGCGACATGGTGCGCGCCCTGCCGGAAGGAGATGCCGACCCTCGACCGGCTGCAAGCAGAACTCGGCGGGCCGGATTTCGAGGTCGTCGCGCTGTCGATGGACCGCGCCGGCCCGGACATCGTGAAGAAGTTCTTCGCCGAGATCGGCATCAAGCATCTCGCCCTCAATATTGATACCTCCGGCAAGGCCATGTTCGCGATCGGCACCGTCGGCCTTCCGGCAACCTTGCTGGTCGATCGCGACGGCAAGGAAATTGGCCGGCTGATCGGGCCGGCCGAATGGGATGCGCCTGAAATGGTCGACTTCATCCGCAGCCGCATCGCCGCCAACTGAGAAAGGAAAGGACATGTCCGCAACAGAACTGACCGGGGCCAGCGAGACCTCGCCGACCATGTTGAAAGGCAGTGACTGATGCTTATCCGGGTCCAAGACGAGCCGCAGGCTCGCCGCGTTGCGTTGGCATTCGGCGAATGGATCCGTTTGCTGCGAAGCCTGATCGCAATCGCGGCGTTGATCGCGGGCTTTGTGCATCCGGCGCAGGCGCACTCGCTCGACGAAATCGACGCCATGCTTCAGAGCGACGAGAAATATTTCCAGCCGATCGACAAGCCGGCGCCCGATTTCACGCTGCGCACCGCCGATGGGCGCGTCGTGCGAACGGCCGATCTGCGCAGCAAGGTCGTCATCCTCCACTTCATCTACACATCCTGCCCCGATGTGTGCCCCCTGCATACCGAGAAGATCGCCGAGATCCAGACGATGGTGAATGCCACGCCGATGAAGGACCGGGTCACCTTTGTGAGTATCACCACCGACCCGACGAGGGACACGCCAGACGTGCTGCGCAATTACGGGCCGGCGCACGGGCTCGACCCGGTCAATTGGCTGTTCCTGACCACGGCCGCGGACCAGCCGGACGATGCGACCCGGAAGCTCGCGGAAGCCTTCGGCCACAAGTTCGCCTTGACCGATGACGGTTACCAGATGCACGGCACCGTCACTCATGTGATCGACAAGGAAGGCCATTGGCGGGCGAATTTCCACGGCCTGAGTTTCGCGGCGGTCAATCTCGTCACCTTCGTCAATGCGCTCACCAACAATGTCGAGCATCCGCACCATGAGCAGGAAACGGGGTGGTGGGCGACAATCAAGGGCATGTTCTGAGGCATGACCATTATTCGGAGGTGCCGTCTGTCCGGCGAAACAAAAGGAAGGAGAACCCTGTGGTCCACAAATCCAAGCCATTGGGCAGAGCCATCGGCAAAATGGCCTGTGCCCTCATGCTGGCCTGCGCAATGGCCTGGCTCGCGCTCGGTCCCGGACTGCAGGGTCAGGCCATCGCCGCAGGCGAGATGTCTCAGGACCAGTTCGACCAGCGCATCCACGACTATATCCTCGCCCACCCCGAGGTGATCATGGAGGCCCTGCAGAGCCTGGACGCGCGCCAGCGCGAGGCCGAGGCAAAAGCGGCGAAAGCCGCCTTGGCGGCAAGGGCCGACGAGATTTTCCGTGACCCGGCCAGCCCTGTCGGCGGCAACGCCAGCGGCGATGTCACCATGGCCGAATTCTTCGACTACAATTGCTCCTATTGCCGCCAGGTGGCGCCGATCATGGCGCAGGCGGCGGCCGACGACCCGCAGCTCAGGATCGTCTACAAGGAATTCCCCATCCTCGGACCGGATTCCGTATTTGCGGCCAAGGCGGCGCTCGCTGCTCAGCGCCAGGGCAAATATGCGGAGTTCCACAAGGCCTTGTATGACGCCAGGACCCGAGTGACCGAGGCGGTCGTGCTCAGGGTCGCCGCCGAGATCGGCCTCGATGTACCCCGCCTGAAGACGGATATGCAGCTTCCGGACATTCAGGCGGCGATAGATCGGAACGCGCAACTGGCTCAGGCGCTGAAAATCAGCGGAACGCCGGGCTTTGTCGTTGGCGACCAGATTTTCCCCGGCGCCACCGACCTTGCGACGATGAAGAAATTGATCGACCATGCAAGGAGCAGCAAATGAGCGAGATATCGCCTCCAAATCGACGAACGGTTGTTCTGGGCGGCGTTTTTGGCACCGCTGCCATTGTGAGCTTCCTCAAGCGGCTGGATTTGGCAATCGCCGCTGAGGATCCCGAAATAGTGCGCCGTTTCAAAGATCTCAGCCAGCATGGCAACAGCACCTGCTCGGCCAAGTTCACGGAGTCCATTGCAACCTTGCCGAGCACGGCGCGGATCACGGGCTCCTGCTGCAGCCCGATGGAGATGAAGCGCTATGTCGAGCAGGTGAACGGCCTGACCAAGTACCGCGACATCGCGATGATCCCAAGCGATCCGTACGATATTCCGGCGGGCGTCGCGCAGAAGGTGATGCCTTACTACGATCTGAAACTCACCGCTGCCGAACAGCAGGCCTACGATTATGCGATGGCAAATTCCGAAGAGAAGGGACCATGCTGCTGCCAATGCTGGCGATGGGAAGTGTACGGCGGACTGGCGAAGTTCCTGATCCGCGAGCATGGGTTCACCGGCGAGAAGGTCGTCGACGTCTGGGACCTGTCAGACGGCTGCGGCGGGGGTATATAAAAACGACCAAGGCGACAGGCGGCCGATCGGGGTTCCCTACCGTCTTGACCGAAGTGTAGGGCGAACTAATTCGTCGTCCGTGAAGAAAGCGATTTTCGCGTCAACCTTGAAAGTGATCTGCGTTGGAGCGCTTTGTCCCAACTGAGGGG